>JACQVU010000181.1 GCA_016209585.1 Planctomycetota bacterium | reverse complement strand
TGCTGGGTGTTGGGTGCTGGGCCCAACACCCAACACCCAACCCCCAACACCGCAGTACTCCGCCTGACCCCCGATCCCCGTCCCCTGACCCCCGTCGTGGCCGCGCCCTTCTTCTCCGTCATTATTCCCACGTTCAACCGCCCAGCGCTGCTGGCGGGCGCTCTGGCCGGTCTGGACGCGCAGCAGTTCCGCGGTTTCGAGACCATCGTGGTCAACGACGCCGGGGGGGACGTGGCGCCGGTCATCCGGCCCTTCCATGAATCCGGCCGGTTGGAGATCGCCTACCTTCCACTCGGGGAGAACGGCGGGCCGGGCCGGGCGCGGAACCGGGGGATCGAACGCGCGCGCGGCGAGCACCTGGTCTTCCTGGACGACGACGACGCCCTGGACCCCCGCCACCTTCTGAACCTCCACCGGGCGCTGGCCGGCGTCTCTTTTCCGCCCGCGGTGGTCTATGTTGACACGCTGTTCGAGACCACGGGAACGGACGGTATCGTTCGCGTGCGCGCCCAGGGCGACGACTTCGACCCGATCCGCCTGTTGCAGGACAACTATATCCCCATTCACAGCGCCACCTGTCGCAAGGAGTGCGCGGTGGCGGCGGGGATGTTCGAGGAGACCCGCGGCTTCGACGTGGAAGACTGGGACTTCTGGTGCAAGGTGGCCGAGCAGCACGCCTTCACGCGGATTCCCGACCTCACCGCGCGCTGCCGCGAGGACGCCGCCGTCCGCCGGCGCACCGACAACGCGGCTCAGGTGGCGGGTTTCAAGGAGGTGGTCCGCCACCGTCACCAGCAGCGCATGGCGCGGCGCCAGCGGTTCTGGACGGCGGCGCGGCGGTTCCGGCGCGAGGGGGTGGTGGAGCCGTGGGTGACGGCCGAGATGCGCGGCCACCTCGCGAGCGTTGGCCGGGCCGGGATGGTGGCGCTGGTGGGGTACGGCGCCAACCACGCCGCCTGGATGTTCGCGGCCGCGCTACGGGAGATCGGCCGGCCGATCGCCGGCGTTTTCGACGACCGCCCCCGCTACCTGGACTGCCCCGCGGGCGGCTTCTGGATCCGGCCGACGGAGGAAATCCCGGACGGCGTTGGCACGCTTGTCATTTCGTCATCCGAGTCGTTCCCCGACCATTGGCGCCGCGCCGTGGCGCTCCGCGGCCGGGAGAACGTGGTGGACCCCTTCGGCCTGGCGCGCGATTGGCGGTTGTCCTGACCGCGCCGGTGGTTTCGGGTATCATCAGGCTCATGTTCCCACGCGCGCGCGCCCCCCGGACCCGGGCCGGCCTGCTGTTTCGGCTGCTGCCGCTGGCGGCCGCGATGGCGGCGGCATCGTGCGTGGAAACGCCCGACCGCTCGTCGAGCCGCGGGCGGTACGAGCGGGGGTTCGACACCAAGCCCGGCGAACTCACGCCGCCGCGCCGCACGTATAAACTGCGGGACACCGCCGCCGGGGACCTCTCGCCCTACGAAGAACGGGCCACGGACCTCAAACCCGGCTTCGAGTAGCCATGCCGCGCCAGAACGGTTTCCACCCGGTTTCCGCGTGGCCCCGAGGTCGCCGGTGGGGAGCCTCCCCGCTTCGCCTCGCGGCGGTCGCCTGCGCCGCGGCGGGGTTGCTGGCGGCGGGGCGCCCGGCGACGGCGGAATGTCCGTGCGACGAGGGCCGGCCGCGCATCGACGCGCTGGACCTGGTGCTGGTGATCGACACGACGGCCAGCATGAGCGACGTGCTGGCGTCGGTGCGGGATCGGGCCGGGCGGATCGTGGCGGTGCTGGAGTCCTGCGCGCGCCGGTTGCGGGTGGGCGTGGTGGCGTTCCGCACCGAAGACGATCCGATGTACAAGGACGGCGTGATCGGCGTGCAGTTGACCGAGAACCACTCAGAGGCGCGGCGGTTCATCGAGTCGCTGGTCGCGGCCGGCGGGGGGAAGGAGGCGATAGACCTGGCCCTCGCGACGGCGTTCGAGAAGATGAATTGGTCGACCGACGCCCGCAAGGTGGTGCTGTTGATCGGCGACGAGTCTGAACACAGCAACAGCGACCAGAAACTTCTCGACCTGTGCGATCGCGCCAAGGCGCGCGGCATCACGCTGTCCACGTTCACCGCCCGGTTCGTGCGCGACCTTTCTCCCTATCTCCCGCCCGAGGGGGCGGCGCGGGTGCGCGGACTGCGGGAGCAGATCGATCTGTTGTGGAAGACGCGGCCGGCCCGGGACGCCGACTACCCCGAAGTCTCGCGCCGCATCCTGCAACTCACGCGCGCGTGGGACGCCGCCGTGGAGGAGGAGTGGCGCCACCTGCCCCCGGAACAGCGCCGGCTGCCCGAACGCGACGTGCTGCCGCTCTTCCGCGATCTCGCCGCCCGCTCCGGCGGCGAGGCCGTGGGCGTGGGCCACGAGGGCGACCTGGCGCGCTGGGTGCTCTCCGTCGCGGTGGGCCGGCAGACCGACCCTGACGACCCGCGCTGGCGCGGGGCGGCGGCGGAGCGTTACTACGACGCCGCCTCCTGGGCCAGGCGAGACGCCACGGCGCGCGCCGCGACCACGCTCGCGCAGATCGTCACCGACGGAGACTGGCGCGCGCCTCACGGACTCGAAGGGGTGATCGCGGCGCTGAGCCGGCGCGTCGAGCACGGTCTCTCGCCCGTGAAGTACCCGCTGCGGCTCGACCGCGACGACCTCTCGCTCTTCCCCATCCTCTATCTCTCCGGCCACGGCGCGTTCACCCTGGGGCCGGAGAACACCGCGCGGCTGCGCGACCACCTGGCTCGCGGGGCCGCGCTCATCGCGGAGCCGTGCTGCGGCTCGCCCGCGTTCATCGCCTCCTTCGAGCGGCTCGCGGCCGACCTGGGCGTCACGCTCGCGCCCGCGGAACCGGATCACCCGGCCGTCTCCGGGCTGTACCCGCTGGCGCGCGTCACGCTCCAGGCCGTCTCCCGAGGCGGAACCGCCGAGCGCGTTCCCCCGCGCGTGTTGATCGGTTCGCTGGGCGGAGAAGAATGCGTCGCCTTCGTCCCCTTTGACATCGGGTGCGGGTGGCGCCGCGACCCCACCCTCGTCACCTGCCAGTGCCGGGAGGACGACGCCGTGAAACTCGGCGCCAACCTCCTCGCCTGGGCCTTGCGCCGGTGAACCTCTTCCGGCGCGCACTGGCCGGCGGTGTCACCGCGGCGGCGCTGCTGGCGCTGGCGCTGGCGCTGGCGTCCGGCTGCGCCGCGGAACCGGCGGAGGAGACCCAGGAGATCGCCGCGGTGGTCCGCGAGATCGATGCGCCGCCCCTCGCGCCGACGGAAGAGGAGATCGGCGCGCGCCGCGCCCTGGAACGCCGCGTGCGCGCGGCCGCCGAGCGGCTGGACCGCGCGACCACCGCGACCCGTCGCGAGACGCTCGATGACCTCGCCGCGCTCGGCCCGGCGGCCGCGCCCGCCGTCCGCGCCCTCCTCGCGCCCCGCCATCCCCTGGAGGCTGAGGCGCTGCTCGCCCGCTGGAAGGAGTCCGGC
>JACQVU010000165.1 GCA_016209585.1 Planctomycetota bacterium | reverse complement strand
GGCCCACTTGGCGTTGTTGATGAGGTTGACGTTGGTGTAAAGGATGGCCTTGGTGGGCGTCGGCATGTGGCTCTTGCCGGTGAAGACCTTCCGCCCCTTCGGCGTGTTGACGATCAGCGGCAGGTCGCCGTGGTCCCAGAAAGCCGGCTCCTCGTCCTTGAAGAAGGCGTGGGCGTGGACCTCCTTGCCGGGCGCCTTCTCGTCCAGGTTCAGGTGGAAGGGGTCCTCGCCCACCCAGCCCTTGAACCCCGGACCGGTCCAGGGCGAACCCTGGAAGATGCCGGCCTTGTAGTTCCCCGCCCAGGTGTGCGCCCCGGCGCCCGGAATGCCGATGTTGCCCGTCAACATGAGCGGCAGGTAGACGGCGCGGTTGGCGAGCGTGGCGTGGAACCAGTGGTTGATGCCTTCGCCCTGGTGAATGGCCACCGGCCGGGTGTTGGCGATGTCCGCCGCCAGCCGTTCGATGAGGTTCTTCGGGCAGCGGGTGATCTCGGCGACGGTGTCGAGGTCGTAGTCCTCGAGATGGAACTTGTAGAGGTTCCAGATGGTGCGGACGTTGACGCGCTGGCCGTCAACCGTTTTCACCTCGAACCGGCCGTCCAGCACCGGGTCCACGCCGGCGGCGGCCATCTGGCCGCCCACCTGGTCGCGGGTGAGAGCGGTGGGAGCGTTGGTCTTGGCGTTCCAGACCACGAAGTCGCCGAGTTTCTCGTGCTGCGCGTCGGTGAAGCCCTGCACCCGGTAACTCACGCCCTCCCTGGAGAGGGCGCTCTGGTAGCCGGGGAAGACCTCGTGCGCGCGGAGCAGCGCGAGGGTGTCGGTGCGCACCAGCAGCGGGAAGTCGGTGAAGCCCTTGACGAACTTCTCGTCGCATACGCCCTTCTCCATGAGCAGGCGGGTGACGCCGAGGAAGAGGGCGGTGTCGGTTTCGGGGCGGATGGGGATCCAGTAGTCGGCCTTGGTGCCCGGGGGCGAGTATTCGGGCGAGATGACCACGATCTTCGCCCCGCGCTCCATGCACTCGATGAACCAGTGGGAGTCCGGCAGTTTGTTCTCCACCAGGTTCTTTCCGTCCATGATGATGAGTTTGGAGAAGCGCAGGTCGTTGAAGTCGCAGTCCGAGGTCTGCACCCCGTGCACCCAGGGATGGCCCGGCGCCTGGTCGCCGTGCCAGGTGTAGTTGGACCAGATGCGGCCGGCCCGCGCCTCCTTCTCATCCACCCCGCGAACCTTCGCGTCCAGCAGCGCCAGCGTGTTGCACAACCGGTACATCCCGTACTTGCCGATGACGCCCAACAGGCCCATGCCCCCGCGCATCTTGATCGTGCGCGTGCCCGCGCCGCCCATGTCCTCGATCATCTCCGGCGGATAGCCCTGCTCGGTCAGCCGCTTGGCGCCGGCGGGGCCGGAGTAGGCGGTGGAGATCGCGATGATTCCGCGGGCGACGTAGGTGGTGACCTCGTCCCACGAGACCTTCACGAAGCGATCCTCGCCCCGCGAGTCGAACCGGTACTTCTTCTTCAGTTCCGGCGTGAGCGTGGGGAAGCCGTCGTCGGCCCACTGCTTCCACCCGGCGCGGACCAGCGGGTACTTGAGCCGGTGCGGCCCATAGAGCACGCGGTGAAAGGTGTAGCCCTTGGCGCACTGCCGCGGGTTCCAGTTCGCCGTGGCGCTGTTGCCGTAGGGATCGCGATAGGTCTGGTAGTCGTACTGCGTGCCCGTGCGCACCACCACGCCGTTCCGCTCGTAGGCCGTCACCCGGCAGGCGTGGGTGTCGTTCGGCGAGCAGACCCAGGAGAACCGGCGGTCGTACCGGTACTGGTCCCGGTACACCTCTTCCCACCCGCGCGCCGGATAGGCCAGCAGCGGGTTGGGGACGTCCACCGTCGGCTCGAACGCGAACAGGCGCAGGCTCGGCGTTCCCACCGCTCCGGCGGCGGCTGTGACGCCCATGAACTTCAGGAATTCGCGGCGGCTGACTCCCACGGGAACCTCCGGATTCTGGGGTTGGGGGTTGGGGATCGGTGGCTGGGGGCGCGGGGGAAGGTTGGAGACCGATCCGAAATCCCTGACCCCTGGCCCCCGACCTCCGGCCCCTACCGCTCAATCTTCAGCGCGTGCCAGACGGTGTAGCACTTGCGCCCGTCGCGGTCGCCCGCGCCGCCGTCCCACACGGCGAAGGCGACGTTGGCCTCCGACCCGGCCGCCAGCGAAACGTCGCCGGGGTCGGCGCCGCTCAGCGCGCGCCGGAAGAGCACGCGCCACTTGCCGCCCTGGAACGCGCCGACGCCCCGCACGTTCTGCGCCTTCACCGGCTGGGTGGTCAGCGTGCCGAACTGCCGCGCGTTGAGGTCCTCCACCGCGCTGGGATGCGACGCGGCTGACACCGGGTTCTGGGCGTCGCGCCCCGTCAGATAGCCCACCGGCGCGCCTGTTCCGCCCGGCCCGCGCGGATTGGGGTACTGGTCGACATGCATCGCCGGGTAGACCACGGCCACGTCGCGCGGCCCGCCGGCGATGCGGTCCTGCTCCCAGCAGGCCTTCCAATGCCAGAGGTTCACCGGCCTCCCCGGTTCGCCCATGCCGAAGAAGGGCGGGGCGGCCTCGGCCGAGAGTTGCACCGCCGCGCCGTCGGTGAACATCTCGGTCTTCAGGTTGTCGGCGTCCTCGGTGGGGTCGGGCCACTCCAGGCGCACCGCGATCTCCTTCCCGTCGTGCAGCGCCCGCGCGGTGACGGCCTGCGGGGGGTTGTCGCGCCACCAGAGCGGGCGTAGCGTGAGGTCCACGGCCGGGGCGGCGGACCAGGCCGGCGCGGCCTCGCTCTCCGGCAGCGCGGACGCCGTCCGTTTCACCGTCAGCGCGGCGCGACCTTGCAGGTACCTCTCGCCGGCGCCCTGGGCGGTGGCCAGCGAGCGCACGTGACGGACCAGGCTCCAGATTTCAGCCGGTGGGAGATCGTTCTCGGTCATCGGCGTGCCGGGCAGGCCGCGGCGAACACGGCGGTAGAGTTGCTCGGGTTCATCGCCCCCCTTGAAGACGCCGGCGCCGAAGTCGCGCGCGAGAATCTGGTGCCCCTCGCTGGTCTTCATGTCTTTTTTTCCGTCGCCGTGGCCCGTCTTGCCGTGGCATTCGGCGCAGCGCACCTCGAACAACCGCGCGCCGGTCGCCCGGCTCTCCGCGGTGTCGGGCGTTTCAGCCGGCGCGTCGAGGGGCGGCCCGGCGGTCGTCTTCTCGGTGATGTCGGCGGCGGAGTATTCGCCGGTCGCCGCGAGCGCCTTTTGCCAGAAGCCACGCACCATCACGGCCAGGGCCGCGCGGGTCTCATCCGACAGGTGGGAGAAGGGCGGCATGGCGGAGCCGGGGACGCCGCGGGTGATGGCGCGCGCCAGGTCGGCGTCCGTCGGCGCGTTGCTCACCGTGGACGTCAACCGGAACTTCCCCATCTGGAAGTTGCGCGGCTTGGGGTTCAGAAGATAGGCGGCGGGGCCGTCGCCGCCGCCGGTGGCGCCGTGACAGGGGGCGCACTGGGAGGCGTACACTTCGGCGACGGTCTGGGATTTCACCGGCGCGCCGGACGACGAAGCGGCGACGCCGGTTCCCTGGGCGCCGGAGGGCGACTCCGGACCGCAACCGGGAAGCGGCGCCGACAGCGCCGGCAGGAGCAGCGCGGCGGCGAGCGCCGCGCGAAGACCGCGCCGCGGGGCCGGCTGGGGCGTGGCGTGGCTCGTGATTGAATTCCTGATGATGGAACGCATGATATGGATGGTGTGAGGCTAAAACGCTCTTTTTCTCCACTGAATGGCCAACCCCCAGCACGCTGGGGCCGCCCTCGCCCCCGAAACGATCACCGCCGAACGCGTCGCCCGCCGCTGGTCACCGTCCGCGCGCGGCTCGACCCCGACGCCGTCGTCTGCCCCCTCCCCGCGGCCCCGCCGACGCGACCCGGCGGAGCGGGGACGCGCAGGTCCTCGACACGGGTGCCAGCCAGGAACTCGTCCATCGCGAGCAGCACCCGCTCCCAGCGATGGTGCAGCAGGCAGGTGCTCTCCCCGCCGCAGGCGGCGCGGCGCAGGATGCACCGGCCGGCGCGGCTCTGGTTCTCGAACGCCCCCACCACGTCGGCGAGCGGCCGGCGCTCGCCCTCCGCCGTAATCCCGAAACCCCCGCCGGCCCCCTTGCGGCCGGAGAGAACGCCGATCCGCACCAGTGTCCACATGATCTTGGCCAGGTAGTCCGCCGGCACCCCCGCGCGCTCGGCCAGTTCGCGCCGCGTCACGCGGCTGCCACGAGGGTAGGCCGCCAGCGCGCTCAGGGCGGAGAGGGCGTACTCGGTGGTCTGGTTCAACATGGCCCGGATCGTGCGCCGCCATTAATGAGGTGAAGATAAGATGACTTCCTTATCTTTATTCATACAAGAGAAAAAACTTTTTTCTCCCCGCCCGCGGATAGTATGGCGGGGGTCAGGGATCGGGGATCGGGGGGCGAGGGGAATGGGACTGATAGGTCGTATGGGACACATGGGTCGTATGGGTGTGGCCTATCCCATCGGTCCCATTCGTC
>JACQVU010000173.1 GCA_016209585.1 Planctomycetota bacterium | reverse complement strand
TCTACCGCCACGACATCTCGGTTGACGCCCGCACGGTGACCGCGATGAACCTTGACGCCACGCGCATCGTGGACCGCTGGGAGGACAAGGGCGCGCGGGTGGTCTACGCCCTGGCCGTGCTCGACCGCCACGCCTTCGCCGAGACCGTGGCCGACCGCATCCGCCGCGCGCACGCCACGGCGGAACGGGCCGCGGCGGCGGCCGACACCCACGCGGCGCGCGGCAACCGGCTGGAGGCGCTGGCCTCCCTCTACCAGGCTCGCGATCAACTGGTCGAGGCTGAGGGCCACGCGGCCTCGCTGCGGATCGGCGCGCCGCCGGGGTTTGAAGCGCCCCGCACGGCGCTGACGGTCGGGGCGATCGAGAAACAGATCCTCGACGCGACGCAGGGCGTAACCTTCGTCATCGCCTCGTTCGCCACCGAAGGCGGCGCGGCCGCCGACCCCGCCGAACTGGAGGCCGAAGTGGTGAGCCTCCTGCGCGCCCGCGGGCTGACGGTGCGCATCGCTCCCGCCGCCCTGAAGGGGCGGGGCGCGGGGGCCATCAAGGCGCTCTCGGCCGCGGAAATGGCCCGCGACGCCGCCCCCTCCGGCGACTACCTCATCCTGGTCGAGGTCGGCGCCGAGGTCACCAGCGCGCCGGCCACGGGCGGCAACGGGGTCTTCTTCTACGCCAGTTCTTACAGTTACAACCTGTGGAACACCCGCACCGGCGAAGTCCTCGCCGCCGGCGCGCGGCGGCTGGACCGCGACAAGACCAAAAGTGGCAACCCCAGCGCCAAGGTCGCCGCCGCCGGCTCCATCCGCCTGGCGGCCGGGCAGGCCGGGCAACTGGTGGCTGACGGCCTCGCCAACCGCTTGGGCGGCGGCTGACGCGCCGCGCCCCCCGCCTTGCACCTTTCCCGCGTTTTCCGCCTTTTCCGCTGTCGCGCCTGTCTGTCCCACGCCGGTCGCCCGGCGACCCGCGGCCGGTCGCTCACGCTCCCGGTTCCTGTTTCGTCCCGCGCCCCCCGTCCCGCGCCCCGTGTCCCTCGCCCCGCTCACCAGAGCGCGCGCAGTTCTTCGGGTGTGAGGGGCGCGGGGCGCGATTCGCGGGTCATGCGCTTGATCTCCTTGCGCAAATACTCCGTGGGCGCGTGGGCGCGAAAGGCCAGCGCGTGGTCGCAGGCTGCCAACGCCTCCGAGAGGCGGCCGGCCGCCGCCAGGGCGACGGCCCAGTTGTGCCAGCCCCAGAGGTAGTCGGGGCCGAGGTCCACCAGTTCGCGGAAGACTTCGTCAGCCTCCTCATACCGGCCCAGGCGGGAGAGCGCCACGCCCAGCGTGTTGAGCAGCGTGAGGCGTTTGGCGGGGTTGGTCATGGCGGCCCGCGCCTGGCGGCCCGCGCGTACCGCGCGCTCTTCATCGCCGGCGTGAGCGTGCAGCCGGCAGGCCAGCCATGCCGGGTCGGGGTGGCCGGCGGGCAGCGCGGCGCGCAGGGCCTCGATCTCCTCCATCGCCTCGTCGTGCCGGCCGGCGAGCATCAGAAACTCCGCCACGCACTCGCGCACGTCGCTGTCTTCCGCCGGTCCCACGCGCTCAGCCCGACGAACCCAGCGTTCCGCCTCCCACAGGGCGACGTGTTGCGTTTCGTCGCCAGCCTCGCGGCCGGCGGAGAGCCAGATCAGCCCGATGAGGCCGTACGCGAAGCCGCACGAGGGGTCCAGGTCAAGCGCGTGGCAGGCGAGCCGCGCCGCGCGGAGGAGGCACTCGGTGTCGCCGCCCCAGGCCCGCGCCAGCGCGGCGGCCTCGCCGCAGGCCTCGTCCGCCCGCGCTTCGTCTCCCCGCCGGGCGTCACCCGAAAGGCGCGTCTCTGAAGGAGAGACCACATGCTTGATCGCGTCGTACCAGACGTAGCCCATCTCAGAATTCTCACGCAAAGGCGCGGCCGGATGCTCACGCAAAGACGCAAAGACGCAAAGATTTTTTTTTGGTTTGGTTTGGTTTGACCTGGTCTGCTCCGCCCCGCTCCTTCTCTTCTTAGCGGCTTTGCGTCTTTGCGTGAGATCTCCGGCTACGGCTTCGCGTGTTCGGAGATGCGCCCGTCGCCAGTTGCCGCCGCCCGGCGCATCGGGTATCAGTTGGCGGTATGCGAGCCATCGCCGTCGAGTTCCAACCTGATAATCCGCGTGACCTCGCCGCCGCGCTGAAGGTGGCGGAGGAGGCGGACATCCGCGACCTGGTGGCGGTGGCGGTGGCGCCGACGTCGGTGCGCGGTCTGGACCTCGCGGCGGAAGCGCGGGCGGCTGCCACGTTGCGCGAGGGGCGGCGGCGGGTGCGGGCGCTGGCCGCGCGTTCCCAGGGCGTGGCGGGGCCGTCGCCGTCGCCGGCCGCGATGGACGACGCGGCCCGGGGCGCGGCGCTGGCGGGTTTAATCTCTTTGTCGCGTCGCGCCGAGCGGCTGGCGTGCGACCTGGCGCTCATCGATCCGGTCCCCGCCGTCTTCCTGGCCGGGGGCGACGGCGCCAATGGGGAGGGCGAGGGCGACGGCGCGGCGTCGCGGGCGAAGATGGACGCCGGGGCGGCCCAGGTGGCGGAGCGGCTCTGCCGGGCGTTGTTTGACCTTTTGCGCGCGCGCCCGAACGGTCGTTTCGCCTTCCTCACGCCCGGCCACCCGTCGGCCGCGCCGGGGCTGGCCGCTCTGGACCTGGTGCTGGGGGAGTTCCCGGCCGGGCGACTCGGTTACTGGCACGACGCGGCGCGGGCGGAGCGCATGGCGCGGACCGGCGTGGCGCGGCACGAGGAGTGGCTGACGCGGTTCGACCGGCGCATGCTGGGCGTGTACCTGACCGACCTGGACCCGCGAACGCTAGAGGCCGGCCCGCCGCCGGGGCTGGGGTGCGTGGACTGGGCGGTGATCCGCGCGGCGCTGGGCGCGGGGGTGATACGGGCGTTCGTTCCGCCGCCGAGCATGGCGGCCGGCGACATGCTGCTGGCGATCGCGGCGCTGGGGGAGAAGGGGCTTTTCTGACAGGCGTCACGCGACCGCCGTCTCGATGGCTTTAAGGTCAGCGGCGGAGAGGCGCACCTTCGCGGCCTTGACGTTCTCTTCGAGTTGGGCGACGGAGGAAGCGCCGATGATGGCGCTGGAAACCTCCGGCCGCCGCAGGACCCAGGCGAGGGAGAGTTGGGCGAGGGTGATCCGGTTCTTCTTCGCCACGGCCGCGAGCCGCCGGACGCGGGCGAGGTTGTCGGCGGTGAGAGCGTGCCGCATCCAGTCGGGGTGCAGCGCGGCGCGGGTTCCCTTGGGGCGGGCGGCCGCGGTCTTGTATTTCCCCGTAAGCACCCCCTGGGCGAGCGGGGAATAGACGACCAGTCCCAGCCCCTCGCGGCGGCAGCGCTCCATCAGGGTTCCCTCGATGTCGCGGCGCAGCAGCGAGTAGGGCGGCTGAGAGGAGACGAACCGTTCGAAGCCGCGGCGGTCGCAGATTTCGAGGGCGTCGCGGGTCTGTTCGGTGTCGAAGTTGGAGAGGCCGAGGTAGAGCACCTTGCCGCAGCGCACGAAGTCGTGCAGCGTGGAGATCGTTTCTTCCAGGGGCGTTTCGGCGTCGGGCGCGTGCAACTGGTAGAGATCGACGTAGTCGACGCCCAGGCGGCGCAGGGACTTGTCGAGCGAGTCGGTGAGGTGTTTGCGTGACAGCCCGGCGCCCAGGGGGCCGTTCCAGGTGCGGGCGCGGGCCTTGGTGGCCACCACGATCTGCTCGCGGGGCAGCGAGCGGAGGGCGCGGCCCAGGGCTTCCTCCGCGCGGCCACCGGAGTAGACGTCGGCCGTATCGAACATATTGATTCCAAGATCGAAGGCCCGGGCGATGATGCCGGCCGCGTCGGTTTCGTCGACGCTGCCGCCGTAGGTGAGCCAGGAGCCGAGGGAGAGGGCGGAGACTTTGAGGCCGGAGCGGCCGAGCGGGCGGTAGTCCATAGGAGGGGGCCGGGGGTTGGGGGGTCAGGCGGAGTACCGCGGTGTTGGGTGT
>JACQVU010000180.1 GCA_016209585.1 Planctomycetota bacterium | reverse complement strand
GCCGGCCGCGCGGGCGCCGTGGGCTTGGCCGCGGAGCCGCCGCCGGGGCGTGGCAGGGCAGCCGGCTTCCCCGTGGTGGCCGGTGGTGGCTGCCGCGCGGCAGCCTCGGCGGGGGGAAGGTCCATCTGCACCTTGGGGCGGGCCGTGATTCCCGACTTCCCCGCCGGCGGCGTGGCGGACGCGGGAAGGGCAACCATCTTCTCCCCGGGCGAAGGGGCGGGGTCGATGAGCGTGGCGTCGGCCCCTTTCCCCTTGCCGGGAGGCATGGCCGGACCCCCGCCCGCGAACGTCGGCCGCTTGGAGACGCCGGAGAAGTCGGCGGGCGAGGCGTCGAGTTTGATCGGCCCGGTCCCGATCTGCTGGGCGAACAGTTCGTCGATGAGCGTGGCGTCGGCCGAGCCGCCGCCGGGGTTGCGGTCGGCGTCGTCGTCGCCGGGCGAGGTGGGGAGCGCCGGGAGGTTAATGACCTCCTCCTCCGCCGGTTTCGCCGCCGGCTGCGCCGTGGGAACCTGCTCTTCTTTCTTCTTATCCGACTTGCGGAAGCGATCCAGAAGCCCCATCCGGCTCTTGCCTCCCGATACTTCCCGCGCGCCCGCGGGTGCGCGACGACGGCCCCCCTCCCCGCGCGCCCGCGGCTGGGCGGCGACAGCGGGGCCACGTTCATTTGAGACGACTCCCGGCAAAAGTCAAAGGGAGGGCGGGAATCTGATTCTCTCTTCGCGCGCGAGCGCGAGGCGACGCATGTGGTACTCTACATTGTTCTGTCCCTTGGGAATCCCAGGTCGCCGTCATGGAGCGTATCAAGTCCAAGGAGTTGCCCCGCGCGCAGCCGCTTCCGTGGGACGTGTTGCATGCCAGCGGCAACTTGCTCTTCAAACGGGGCGAGACCATCGACGACGCCACCGTCGAGATGCTGATCAACTGTTCCATCCGTTTCGTCCAAATCCTGGACAAGCCGGGGGACCGGTTGGAACGAGTGAAGGAACAACTGCGCCACAAGGAAATCAACGTCCTGGGGTGCACCGACCGCGACATCCTGTCGCAGGACGTCTACTCCAAGGACAACCGTCTGCTCTTCCGCGCGGGGACGGCGCTTGCCGACGAGGACAAGCAGGTGCTTTTTCGCCACGAGGTGGCAGTGGTTTGGGTGCGCAAGAGTTCGCGCGAGATGCGCCTCGGCCAGGTGGCCGCCTTCCGCAAGGAGAACCGCCGCCGCGCGCGGCAGGCAGCCGCGGGGGCACAGAGGGCCGGGCCGCCGGCCGCTCTGGACGGGTCGGGCTCCACGCCGGCCTCCAGGCCCCGGTCGTTCACTCCCGATACCCGGCCGACCGCCCCCCGCCTGACCCCCGCGCCCGCGCCCACCCCCGCGCCGGGTCGCACGCCGACCCCCGCGGCGCGGCCCGCGCTGACGCCACCCCCCGCCTCCGCGCCGCGTGCCGGCGGCGCCGGCACGACCACGCAGCAGCGGCTGGCGAAACAGACCGCGTTCATCACGCGGCCCGACGCGCTCTCCGAGCAGAACGTCGAGAGCGCCGCGCGCGGCGTCGTCCGAACCCTGCCCGCCGACGCCAACCCGCTGCTGAAGCGGCTGCGCAGCCAGGGCCATTCCGAGCGGCCGGTGGCCGAGAAGAAGGCGGTGGCCACGCTTTACGCCACCTACGTGAAGCAGGCCCAGGAGATGCTCGACACCATCGCGCAGGGGCGGGCCTACGACGGCCAGAAGGCCGTGGCCGTCGCCACCAACCTCATGCGCGCGATGCTGTTCGACAAGAACCTGCTCCTGAACATCGCCCACTCCGGGCGCGAGGGGCCGTTCCTGGCCACCCACACCATCAACGTCACGCTGCTGGCGATCAACATCGCCATCTACATGAGTCTTGGCGAGCGCGAGGTGCGCGACGCCGGGGTCTGCGCCTTCTTCCACGACGTCGGCATGGTGGCCATCCCGGAGCGGATCATCATGAAACCCGGTCCGCTCACCGTCGAGGAGCAGGCCTTCGTGCGCCAGCATCCGGCGCTGGGGCTGAAACTGCTGGGCCACGTGGAGGAACTGCTGGACACCGTGCCCATCGTGGTCCACCAGGAGCACGAATTCCTCGACGGCACGGGCTACCCGCGCGGCCTCAAGGGCGACGACATCCATGACTTCGCGAAGATCGTCGCCGTCGCCGACTACTTCGACGCCCTGGCCTCCGACCGCCCCTACCGCGGGCCGAACCTGCCGCACCACTCGGTGCAGGGGCTGCTGGTCGGCGCCAAGGACCGCAAGTACGACCCCCGCGTCATCCAGGCCTTCCTGCGCGGCGTGGGTCTCTACCCCATCGGCTCCTGGGTGCGGCTCTCCGACGACCGCCTGGCCAAGGTGGTGGCCGCGCTCCCCACGGCGTACGATCGGCCCGTCGTCAAGGTCTACGGCACGGAGACGGCGCGCCTCGAACCGCCCCCGGTCGTGGACCTCTCGACCGACGACGCCCTCAAGGTCGCCGCCCCCGCCCCGGTCCCGGCCGCGGTGGCTGACGACGTGATGGCCTTCTTTTGAGACCTCGCCCCGTGTTCATCCAGACCGCCTCCGCCCTCTCCGACTTCTGCGCGCGCCTCTCCGGGCGGCCGCGCCTGTTTCTCGACACCGAGTTCGTCACCGAACGCAGTTACTACCCCCGCCTCGGCATCGTGCAGGTGGGAGACGGCGAGACCTTCGCCGTCGTCGACTGCGTGGCCCTGGCCGACCTCGCCCCGCTCTGGGACACCCTCTGCGACCCGCGCTCGCTCAAGGTGCTCCACGCGCCGCGCGGCGACATGGAGATCATCCACGACCTCGCCGCGCGTGTCCCCGCCCCGCTCTTCGACACCCAGATCGCCGCCGCCTTCCTCGGTTACGGCGAGCAGATCTCCTACCTGCGCCTCGTCGAGAAAACCACCGGCAAGCACCTCAACAAGCGCGAGACCTTCACCGACTGGACCCGCCGCCCGCTTTCGGAGGCCCAGGTGCGCTACGCGCTCGACGACGTCGCCTACCTGCCCCGCGTCTACCATCACCTCGTCGCCGAACTCGAAAAACGCGGCCGCCTCGCCTGGGTGCAGGAGGAGTGCGCCTGGCTCGCCGACCCCGCCACCTACCAGCGCCCCGGCCCAGCCGACGTCTTCCGCCGCGTCAAAGGCTCCGGCAACCTCCACGGCCGCACCCTGGCCGTCCTCCGCGCCCTCGCGGCCTGGCGCGAAGAGGCCGCCCGCGAGCGCGACCTGCCCCGCGGCCGCGTCGTCAGCGACGAAATCCTCGTCGAACTCGCCAAGGCCGAGCCGCGCGACCTCGCTGCCCTTCAGACCGTCCGCGGCATCAACCACCGCGAGGTCGCCAGGTCCGGCCGCGCCATCGCCGCCGCCGTCCGCGCCGCCATCGAACTTCCCGAAGAGGCCTGGCCAGCCTCTTCCTCCCGCCGCCTGGGCCTTCCGCCCCGCTTCGGCGCGGAAGCCACTGACCTGCTCGCGGCCGTGGCGCGCGCCCGCGCTGGCCAACTGGAACTCTCCCCCTCCGTGGTCGCCGCCGGCGCCGAACTCCAGGAACTCGCCGAGGAAGTCCTCGCCGGGCGCATGCCCGAACACCTCCCCATCCTCAGAGGCTGGCGCCGCCGCCTCCTCGGCGAGGACCTCCTCAAGGTCCTCCACGGACAACTCCTCGTCTCCTTCGACGCCGCCAGCGGCCGCCTGCGCCTCACCAGCCGCTGAGCACGTCGGTCAGCGCCATCAACACGTAGGAGGTGGAGATGACCGGCAGGCCCTCCATCCACGCGTTGTTGGCGTTGACCCAATGCCCCTCTTTCGCGCGGATCGCCAGAACGCGCCGCGCCAGTTCCGGCCGCCAGCGGTGGACCACGCCCTGGCCGTCGGTGATCTCCTCGACTCCGTACAGCCGCAAGGCGTGGGCCATGATACAAAGATAGTAGTAATACCCCGCGTTCGCGTGCCGCGGATCGTCCTTGAGGCCGGGGTGGGTCTCCACCGTGAAACGTTTCGCCACCCAGGCCCAGGCCTTCTGCATGCGCGGGTCCTCTTTCGACAGCCCGGCCGTCAGGTAACTGGACAAAAGACTATACGTCATGTTGCCGTACGAGGCCGTGCGCCATGTGCCGTCGGCCCCCTTCTCGTACCCCACCTCTTTCGGGTTCTCGCCCGGACGGTAGGAGGCCCCGCCGTCATTGGAGCGCGACACCTGGTCCGGCTGGCCGTCGCCGTCCGCGTCCACCTCCACCGGCGCGGGGTTACGGTCGGAGTCGTTCTGGCACCGCGACAGGTAGGTGAGCGCCTTCTGGAAGGCCGGGTGCTCCTTCGCCACCCCCGCCCGCGCCAGGGCGTCGATCCAGAAACAGGTGTTGTTGAGGTCGGGAGTCTCCCGCCCCTTGCCGTACCCCGCCCCGCCGTAATGGCGGTTGTCTTCCTTCGCGTTCTCACCGTCCTCGTCATACTGGCACTTGAGGAGATAATCGCGCGCCCGGTCAATCTGTGCCCCGTACTTCTTCGCGTCCGCCAGCGCCAGCGCCTGCACCGCCAGGCTGGTGGTGTAGTTGGCGTTGTCGCGCAGGAAGATCGATCCGTCCGGCTGCTGCCACTTCACCAACTGCTCCACCCCGTCGCGCACCCAGGGCACGTCCAGCGCGTTGCCGCCCAGGTTGCCCGGCCCCTTCGCGTAGAGCACCGCCTTCAGCGCCAGCGCCGTGAGGCCGGCGTTGCTCTCGGCCTTCTTCCCCGGCATCGCCGCGCCCCACAGACCGTCATCGAGCCGCGCTTCACGCAGCCAGGAGATGGTCTCGCGCAGCACGGTTTTGGTCTCGTCTTTCAGTTCCGTCTCCGAAAGCGTCGCCGGGTCGCGCGCCGCGCGCGGGGCCGGCGACTCGGTCCCGCCCTTCTTCCCGTCGCCCCCCGCGCCGCCTTTCGCGCCTTCGCCCCCACCCCGTTCGCACCCCGGCGCCAGCAGCGCCGCGCCGAGAAGCCCGACGGCCAGCCATGGCGCAGCCCACTTGATCCGGCGCGAGAAGACCAGCGTCGCTGTCATGAGACATCTCCAGTGTTGGTGGCCTTCGTCCGACAACCGCCCCGACCCCTGCCCCCCTCGCTCCCTGGCCCCCGGCAATCATGAACGATCATACCGCGGCGCGGTTCACCACGCCGCCTCCGCGGGAGAACGCTCACCAGCCGCTGAACCCCGGCCCTTGTTCCGGCCACGCCTCGCAAGCACGAACATGCGCCCGTAAAGTGATCGCCTCTGGCGTCCGAAATAGCCTATAACGAAGATCTGGTGTCGCGGCTCGCGGGCAAGACCTGGGCCATCCCCGCCCGCGGGGAGAGGCTGGCGTCGCGCCTGGGGTGGCGTCAACCCGTTTTGTATGCCCACGCTTCTCGCTTCTCCGCCCGTGTTGAGCGCCCCCGCGCGGACCTACGTCCACCCGGCCGAGGTGGCGGCCGCCATCCGCCCGGGCGACCTGAAGGGCGCGCGGGTCTGCTTCGTGAACATGCCGCTGCGGGAGACGGCTCTGCCCAACAACGTTCCGCTGGGGCCGGGGTTGCTGGCGGCGCGGGTGCGGGAGTATGGCGCCGACGCGAGCATCGTGGACCTCAACGCCTATCGCATCCAGGACGACCTGGCGCGCCGGCGCGGCCTGAAGAACGGCCGGCACCTGCTGGACGAGGAAGCCGCCGGGCTCTTCGAGCGCCACTTCGCCCGCCACGGCGAGCCTGACCTGGTGGCGTTCAGCGGCTTGATCACCACGCTCAAGTGGCAGGAGCGCGCCGCGGCCATCGTGCGCCGGCTTTTGCCGGAGACGATGATTGTCTCCGGCAACGGCCTGGCGACGGAGTTCAAGACGGGCCTCTTCTCCTGGATTCCGGAGTTGAACGGCGTGGCGCACAGCGAGGGGGACGACGTCATTCTCAAGATCGCGCTCGACGCGCTCCACGTCCGCCGCCGCGGGCTGGCGTCGGCGCGGGCGGCCGGGCTGCTGGCGCCCTACTATCTCGGGGAATGGGAGGGCCAGCCGCGCTTTCTCTATGACGGGGGCCGGCCGCGGAACCTTGACATTCTGCCGCTGCCGGCGCTCGACCTCATGGAGCGCGACGTCGACGGCTTCCCGGTGCTTGAAGTCTACATTCGGAACGCCATTTGGGGGGGAAACTCGGCCAACTCCTCGGCGGCGCCGTTCACCATGGATCGCTCGCTGTCCACGGTGTCGTCGCGCGGGTGCCCCTTCGCGTGCAAGTTCTGCTATCGCGGCCAGCAGGGGGAGCGCGACTACGGGGTGCGGTCGCCCGAGGCCATGGCGGCCGAGATGCGGTTCTACCACGAGAAGTACGGCGTGGACTTCGTGGGCATCACCGACGACAACTTCATGGTCATCCCGCGGCGCATCGCGGCGTTGCCGGCTGCGCTCGGCCCCCTGATCCGCGAGACCGGCCTCCGCTGGGGCACGCACGGCCGGCTCGACGAGGCGGCCGACATCCGCCCCGACGCCCGCACCGGCCGGATGCGGCACAACGACATCCAGCGCGTGAAACTGATGGCCGAGGCCGGCTGCGTCTACATCGGCTTCGGCGCCGAGTCGGCTGACGCCGCCGTGCTCGAAGAGATGGGCAAGGGGGGCTTCATTCTCACCAACGGAACCACGCGCCTGGGCGGCTACGACTTCCCGCTCACGATGGTGGAAGGGGTGAAGAAGTGCAAGGAGCACGGGGTGCACGGCAACTGCACCTGGATCATGGGCTACCCCGGCGAGACGCTTCGGCAACTGCAAACCTCGGTGGCCTTCATCAAGTGGCAGCAGGACCTCTACACCGACGGCGTCACCCCGGGCACGCGCGAGTGGGAGGTGGCCATGAACTCCGTCAACCGCCGGATGTTCACGGCCACGGCCTACCCCGGCACCGAGATGTTCAAGCACCCCACCGTGCGACGCCTGTTGAGCGAGAATTTCGGCGTTTCGTTCGACGCGGGAAGCGGGGAGCCGGTGATCGACGACCGCCTGCGCTATTACGTCACCGAGTTGGACGACGCCACCAAGGTGCTGCACGACCAGGACGGCCGGCCGCTGAACTTCAGCGCGATGACCATGGACCAGTTCCTTGCGGCCCGCGAGTGCGTCGACGCCGGCCGCGCCTTCGACATTCTGGCGATGTGACCTGGCCGCCCGCCCCGCGGTTCACTTCCGGCTGGTGCGGCGGCCACGGGGGGTCGATTTCGCCCGCTTCTCGCCCTCCACCGAAACCGCGGCCGGCCGGCCCGCGCGTTCACCCGCCGGGCGCGGCGCGGCGCCCTTCGCCGGAAAGTCCGCGTCGGGTTGCCCGTAGGCGGCCAGCAGCCGTTGCGCGAACGAGAGCGGCGGCCCGTCGGCGGCGGGGGAGAGCAGCGGCAGAATGGTGTGGGTCTGTTCGTGCGGCTTGGGGATGACGTGGACGCTGACCACCTTGCCCACGGCCTTGGCCGCGCGCTCCCCAGCCTCGACGGCGGCGCGCACGGCGCCGACGTCGCCGCGGACCAGGACGGTGACGTAGCCGCCGCCGACCTCCTCGCGGCCGATGAGGGTCACCTGGGCGGCCTTGGTCATGGCGTCAGCCGCCTCGGTGGAGCCGACGCGGCCCAGGGTCTCAACCATACCGAGGGCTTGGGAGTAAGGCGCGCGCATACGGGCGGGGCTGGGGTTTGCGGGCGACTCGGGGGCCGACGGCTCCGGTTCTCGTGGCGCCGCGCTCGCCCGCGAAGTGGCGCAGTATACTCCTTTGAGGCTCCATCGGTAGAACATTCGGCTGCGCCCGGCGGGCGCCGCGAAACCGCGAATGCGCCTCACGCGCGGCGCGGGTACACTGGGGCTTCCCCGGCCACGGGCGCGGGCTGACGACCGGCGCAAGGCGACCGTCACCAGCCGAGATCCGCATGGACCTTTCGTCGTTCCCGATGTTCCAGCAGATCACGGCGTGCGACCGCGAGGGCCTGGCCCGCTGCGCCCGCGAAACGCGCGCGCCGGCCGGCGAGATGGTGTTCCGCGACGGCGACGCGGCCAGGGGCTTCTACCTGGTGAAGAGCGGCGCGGTGAAGGTGTACAAGATCGCCCCCGACGGCCGCGAGCGGGTGTTGAACGTCTTCCGCGCCGGCCAGTCGTTCGCCGAGGCCGCCATTTTCGGCGTCGCCCGCTACCCGGCTTTCGCGCAGGCGATGGAAGACTCTTCGCTGGTGTGCGTCGACGCCCAGGGGTTCATTCGCCTGTTGCGCGAGAACGCCGACTTCGCGCTGCGGGTCATCGAGTCGCTGGCGCGTCGTATGCACTGGCTCCTGGCGCAACTCGAGGCTGAGGCCTTCCTTGGCGCGCGCGCCCGCCTGGCCAACTTCCTGCTCGGCCGGCTGGCGGCGGACGGTAAGAACGCCGGCCTGGTGGCGCTGACCGAGGCGCGCAAGGAGATCGCCGCGCGGCTGAACATGGCGCCCGAGACTTTTTCCCGTGCCCAGCGCGACCTGGCCGACAACGGCCTCATCCGCGTGGAAAGCAACGCCATCACCGTCCCCGACGGCGACCGCCTGCGCGACTTCCTGCTTTCCGGCGGCCAGTAGCGGGCGCCCGCGGAGCGGGGTAAGGGGGGCGGGACGCGGGGCGACGGAAGGTGGAGGGCCGCCTACCGGCCGCGGGGCGCAGACGCCTTCGGCAGGAGGGATCGAAGCACGGCGAGGTTCTCGGCGTAGCCCTTGGCGACGCCGCCGGGGCCGGGGGCGTCGCCCGCTTCATCGACCGGGGTTTCGAGGACCAGGGGGATATCACGCAGGCGGGGGTCAGCCAGCAGGGCCGCGAAGGCACCCAAGCCGAGGAAGCCGTCGCCGATGTGCTGGTGGCGGTCCTTGCGGGAGCCGAGTTCATGTTTGGAATCGTTGAGGTGCGCGCAGCGCAGGGCGTCGAGGCCGATCACCTTGTCGAACTCTTCCAGCGTGGCGCGCCAGCCCGCGGCGGTGCGGATGTCGTAGCCGGCGGCGAAGAGGTGGCAGGTGTCGATGCAGACGGCGACCCGCGCGCGCTCCTTCACACCGGCGAGCATGGCGGCGAGTTGTTCAAAGCGCCAGCCCAGGGTGGTGCCCTGGCCGGCGGTGGTTTCCAGGCAGATGACGGTCTTCATCGCGGGGCGGCGGGCGATGATCCAGTTGAGCGATTGGCAAATCGCCGCGACGCCGGCCTCTTCTCCGCGGCCCAAGTGCGCGCCCGGGTGCAACACCACGTTGGGGATACCGAGAAGGTCGGCGCGGTCCACCTCGTCGAGGATGGCCAGGCGAGACTTCTCCAGAATGGTGTCGTCGCTGGCGCAAAGGTTGACGAGGTAGGAGGTGTGGGCCATGGCGGGCCGCACGCCGCCCTGGGCGAGCCGCGCGCGCCACAGGTCCACGTCGCCGCTGTCCAGCGGCTTGGGCGTCCACTGCCGCTGGTTGCGGGTGAAGAGTTGCACCACGTCGCAGCCCAGCGCGCGCCCTTCCTCCAAAGCGTGATGCACGCCGCCGGCGGTGGAGGTGTGCGCGCCAAGCAGCACGCGGCCCGACGACTGGCGCTTGGGCGGCATGCGGATCCGCGCCCGATTCTCAGGCGCCGGCGCCAGCCGGCGCGGGGGCCGGGGTGGAGGCGGCCGCCGGCGCGCCCTCGCCTCCGGCAGCCTCAGCCGCGGCCGCGGCTGGAGCCGGGGCGTTCGACGCGTGCGCCGTGGCGGGGGAGGCTGTCGGTTCGCCGACCTTCTGGGCCACGGCGGCCGCGGCGGCTTCGCGCCGGGCGGCGCGGGCGGCCTTGGCCTTCTTGCCGCGCTTGTGTTCCTTCTTTTCCTTCACCTCGGTCTCTTCGGACTCGCCGCCGACGAGATCGCGCACGCGGGTGGCCTTGCCGACGCGGTCACGCAGGTAGTACAGTTTGGCGCGCCGCACGGCGCCGCGCCGCAGCACCACGACGTCGGCCACCACCGGCGAATGGACGGGGAAGATGCGCTCCACGCCCTCGCCCTGCACCAGCCGCCGCACGGTGAAGGTGCGCCGCAGGCCGCCGCCCTTGTACCGGATGACGGTGCCCACGAACTTCTGCACGCGGTTCTTGTCGCCCTCCTTGATGTTCACGTGCACCTCCACCGTGTCGCCCACGGAGAAGGTGGGAAGTTTCTCCTTCAGCAGGCCGTGTTCCAGTTCCTTCATGATGTCGGTCATGGTTCAGGTCTCCGCGTCGTCCGTGGCCGGCGCCAGTTCCTCGCGGGGGAAAAGGCCGTCGCGCTCGCGCTTCCCGCGGCCGGGGGAAAGGAGGTTCCTCTCCAGCCAGGCGCGGTAGAGGTCGCCGCGGCGGGCCTTGGTGCGCTCCAGGGCGCGGGCCTGCCGCCAAGCGCCGATGTTCTCCTCATGGCCGGAGAGCAAAACCTCCGGCACCGCCATCCCGCGGTACTCCGCCGGGCGGGTGTACTGCGGGCCTTCCAACAGAACCTCAGCGAACGAGTCGCCCGCGGCGGATCCCTCGTGCCCCAGCACGCCCGGGACCAGGCGCGCGACCGCGTCGACGATCACCATCGCCGGCAGTTCCCCGCCGGTGAGGATGAAGTCGCCGATCGACACTTCCTCGAACCCCAGCGCGGCTGGAATGCGCTCGTCGTGTCCCTCGTAGTGCCCGCACAGGATCAGCACTCCGGGCGACCGCGACAATTCCAGCGCCATGTCGTGATCGAAGAGCCGGCCCTGGGGCGTGGCGACCAGCCGCCGGGTTCCGGGAGCCAGCGAAGGCGCGAGCGCCTCCACCTGCTCAAACACCGGCTCCGGTCGCAACACCATTCCCGGCCCGCCGCCGTAGGGGCGGTCGTCCACCTCCTTCTGCTTGCCCACGCCGTAGCGGCGGAAGTCGTGGACCAGAATCTCCACCAGCCCCTTGTCGCGCGCCACCTTCATCATGCTCGCCCCCAGGACGGGGTCGAACATGCCGGGGAAGATCGTCAGGATGTCAATCCTCATGACCCGAAGCCGCCGCTGCTCCCAATCGCGACGAAGGGGGGAAAATGGTAGTCGGCGGGTCGGCGCGTGTCAATCATGGAGCGCGCATCATGAGCGCGGCCACTCTTCTCACCCCCGATCTGCTCGCCGGCCTCGCCGCCGTGGTGGGCGAAGACGGCCTCTCCACCGCCGAGGCTGACCTGTTCGCCGGCGCGCGGGATTGCTGGACGCGCGAGACTATCCGCGCCGCCTCCGGCCGCGCCTCCTTCCCGCCCGAGGTCGTCGTCTGGCCGCGAACCACCGACCAGGTCGCCCGCGTGGTGGCGCTCTGCCGCCAGAGCCGCCTGCCGCTGGTCGTCTACGGCGGCGGATCGGGCGTCTGCGGCGCCGCCATTCCCGTGCGCGGCGGGCTGATGCTCGACATGAAGCGCATGGACCGGCTGCTGGACATCAGCGATCGCAGCCTGCTGGCGACGGTGGAAGCGGGGATGATCGGCCAGGACTTCGAGGAGGCCCTGAACCGCGCCGGGCTGACGTTCGGCCACTTTCCCTCGTCCATGTACTGCGCCACGGTGGGCGGGTTCGTGGCCACGCGCTCCTCCGGCCAGTTGTCGACCCGCTACGGCAACATCGAGGACCTGGTGGCGGGCCTGGAGGTGGTGCTTCCCGACGGCCGCGTGTGGGAGTCGCACCTGGCCCCGCGTTCCGCCGCCGGCCCGGACTTCAAGCAACTCATGATCGGCGCCGAGGGCACGCTGGGCGTCATCACGCGGTGCGTCTTCCGCGTCCGGCCGCTGCCGGCTGCCCGGCTCTTCCGCGCCTATCACTTCGAGGACGTGGCTCCGGCGCTGGACGCCGTTCGCCTCATCCTGCGCCGCGGGCTCAAGCCGGCGGCGGTGCGTCTCTATGACCGCCTGGACACGCGGGTCACCTCGCTCGACAAGCGTCTCCCGCCGGCCGGCGCGACGGCGCGCCCTGAAGCCGTCGGCGCGGCCCCCGACCTGCCGGGCGACGCGGGCGGACCGTCGCCGGACCATCGTGGCGCTCCGCCGGCCGCGCCGGGGAAGTTCGCCCAGTTCGTGGCCGGCCACTTTCCCGGTCTGGGCGAGCACCTGGTTGCCCTGGGGCTTTGCGGCGCGCCGCTGCTGAACAAGTTGGTGGACCTTCTTGGGGGGCGCTGCCTGCTCATTCTGACGTTCGAGGGCGAACCGGGGCCGGCCGGGGCCGAGGAGGCCCTGGCGCGGGATCTCTGCCTTTCGGGCGGCGCGACGGACCTCGGCGTCGAGCCGGCGCGGCGCTGGTGGGCGCGCCGCTATCACGTCTCGTACAAACTCTCGCCGGTGTTCGAGCAGGGGGCCTTCGCCGAGACGCTGGAGGTCGCGGCGACGTGGGACCGCGTGGGCGACCTCTACCGCCGCGTGCGCGCGGCGATCGGCCGGCGGGCGATGGTGATGGCCCACTTCTCGCACGCCTACGGCGACGGCTGCTCCATCTATTTCACCTTCGCCGCGGCCGGCGCGACGCCGCGGGCGGCCGAGGCGCTCTATGAACGCATCGTGCGCGACGCGCTTGACGCCGCGACGGCGGCGGGGGGGACGTTCGCGCACCACCACGGCGTGGGGCTGGCGAAGCGCGCGTTTCTCGCGGGGGCGCTCGGCCCGGCGCTGGACATCTGGCGGGCGCTGAAGCGGGCGCTGGACCCGGACGATCTGATGAACCCGGGGAAACTGCCGCCGTCGCCGTCGTATTAGTTGACACTAAACATTTCTTTAGGCTAGCCTAAACCGCCCGGTCGCCCTTCCGGAAGGGCTGGTAACAGGCATGGCCGAGAGTTCCCCCGACGATTCCGCCCGTGGCGCCGCCGGCGCCAGCGTGCCCACCACGCCCGCGGACATGGTCTCGCTGCCGGAAGTGCACGCCAGCGTGCCGGTGGCGCCGGCCAGCACCTTCCTGCGCCGGCTGCTCACCTTCAGCGGGCCGGCCTTCATGGTCTCGGTCGGCTACATGGACCCCGGCAACTGGGCCACCGACCTGGCCGCCGGCGCCGGATACGGGTACCGGCTGATCTGGGTGATTCTGCTCTCGAACCTCATGGCCATTCTGCTGCAGACGCTGTCGGCGCGTCTCGGCCTGGTCACGGGGCGGGACTTGGCGCAGGCCTGCCGCGATCACTATCCGCGGCCGGTGGTCTGGGTGCAGTGGGTCCTCTGCGAGATCGCCATCGCGGCCTGCGACCTGGCCGAGGTGCTCGGCTCGGCCATCGGCCTTCACCTGCTGTTCGGAATTCCCATCCTCTGGGGCGTGCTGATCACGGCCTTCGACGTGATGCTGCTCCTGCTCCTGCAGTCCTACGGCATTCGCAAAATGGAGGCGCTGATCCTCACGCTGGTGGCCACCATCGGCGCATGTTTCGCGGTGGAGATATTCCTCTCCCAGCCCGAACCGGCCGGCATCGCGGCCGGCTTCATCCCCAGCCCGTTGTCGGGCGAGGCGCTCTACATCGCCATCGGCATCATCGGCGCCACGGTGATGCCCCACAACCTCTACCTGCACTCGGCCCTGGTCCAATCGCGCGCCGTGGCCCGCGGCGAGGCCGGGCTGCGCCAGGCGGCGCGCTTCAACCTGATCGACTCCGTCGTCGCGCTCAACGCCGCCTTCTTCGTCAACGCCGCCATCCTCATCCTGGCGGCCGCGGCCTTCCACCAGAGCGGCCACGCTGAGGTCGCCAGCCTGGAGGACGCCCACTCTCTCCTGCACCCCCTCCTGGGGTCCGCCCTGGCCCCCATCGCCTTCGCCGTCGCCCTTCTGGCCGCCGGGCAATCGTCGACCATCACCGGCACACTGGCCGGCCAGATTGTCATGGAGGGCTTCGTTCACATCCGCTTGCGCCCCTGGTTGCGCCGGATGGTCACCCGCGCCCTGGCGATCACGCCGGCGGTGATCGTCATCCTCTGGAAAGGCGATTCCGGCGTCGATCCGCTGCTGGTGCTCTCCCAGGTCATCCTGTCGCTGCAACTGACGTTCGCCGTCGTCCCCCTCATCCACTTCACCAGCGACCGCCGCAAGATGGGCCGGTTCGCGACGCCTCTCTGGGCGCGGCTCCTGGCCTGGGCTGCGGCCGGCGTCATCGCCACGCTCAACGTGATGCTGGTCATCCAGACCATCAAAGACGGCCTGGACTCGGACCTCTGGGCGGTGCGCTATCTGCTCCTGCCGGCCGCGCTCCTCATCGCCCCGCTGCTCGCCTGGATGGTTCTGGAGCCGTTCTGGCGCGGCTGGCGCCGCCGTCGCGCCCGCCGGGGCCGCGCCGCCGTTCCAACGCCCGTGCTGCCGGCGTGGGAAACCACGCTCTCTCAGCAATACCGCCGCGTGGGCATCGCGCTGGAAGCCACGGAGCACGACCGGCGCATCCTCGCCGACGTTCTCCCGCTGGTCCGCGCCTCGGGGGCCGAAGTGATCCTCATCCACGTCGTGGAGAGCGCCACCGCCCGCTTCATCGGCGCAACCGTCGACGACGAAGAGGCCAAGGCTGACGCCGACTACCTCGAACGCGCCGCCGCCGCCCTGCGCGCCATGGGGCTGGCGTGCCGCGCCCGCATCGGCGCCGGCGAGCCGGAAGACGAAATCGCCCGCCTGGCCGAGGAAGAAAACGTCGACCTCCTCGTCACCGGCAGCCACGGCCACCGGTTGCTGGGCGATCTCTTCCACGGGTCCACCGCTTCCGAACTTCGCCACCGCACCAGCATCCCCGTGCTGACCGTGCGCTCGTCGCCCGCCCCCGCCGGTCCGTAGCAGGCGGGACGTTCACGACGGGCGGTCAGGCGGGCAGGGCCACCTCCAGCAACACGCCGTCGGCGCGGCCGGGGACGGGAGAATGCGCCGCCACCCGCCAGCCGTTGCTCTCGGCGAGCGAAGCCGCGCGCACCAGCGACAGCCCCAGCCCCAGCCGCATGCCGCGCCGGCGGACCTGCCGGACGTGCTCGCGCCGGAACAGCAGCGGCAGGCAATCGTCGGGCAGCAGCGGGCCGGGGGCCGCGAAGCGCACGGCCACGCGGGAGTCTTCGCGCGCGGCGCTCACCACCACGGTTGAGCCGGAGGGGGCGTGGCGTGTCGCCGAGACGAGGAGATCGGTGGTCACCGTGGCCAGTGCCCCGGCGTCGCCGCGCGCGGCCGGGAGGCTGGCGGGGAGGTCCAACCGGATGGCGCGGCCGTAGGCCGCGGCGCGCTCCTGTTCGCCCTCCACGGATCGGCGGAGCACCCCCGACAGGTCGGCCACGGCGCCGGCCGCGGCGATTGAGATCGCCCCGTCGCCAAGCCCATCGCCCGGGCGCGGGGCGGCGGCCAGGTCTTCAAGTTGCGCGACGAGATACCCCGCCTCCCACGAGGCGGCCGCGATGAACGTGGCGTACCGCGACACCTTGTCGACACGGCCAGCCACGTTCCGGAGCAGGAGGACGAAGCCGGCGATGGCGCCGACGGCGTTGTTGAGGTCGTGCAGGACGACGGCCAGGGCGTCGCCGTCCACGCCGCAACAGCGGTCGGCGGCCGACTCCGGGGCCGTTCCGCGCGGCGCCACGCGAGCCTGTTGTGCCGCCATGCGTCTCTCCGCTCCTGGTACCGTTTCTGGCGCGCCTGAGCGGGTGTCGCGCCGTCACCGCGTAGCGGCGGCGCCATGTACCCGCAGCCCCCCGCTTCGGAAGCGACAAACGCCCCGGGGATCTCCACGCTCGGTCGGAGCGCTCTCAAGCCGCCGTTTGCACGCTAACGCCGGCCCCGGGTTCGGGCGAGTGATCGCCAAAAAAAACGAAGGCGCTCTCGCCGAGAAAAATTGGTTTCTCCGCCACCGAAGCCGCGCTTCGGCAAAGAATACTCCACAGAAAACGAGAAAATGGAGCGCCCGCCCGAGGCGGACCGCGCTCCGTGGAGCGGCCGGTGTTCACCACCCTGCGGTTCCGGTTCTACCTGATCCTCATCGCCGCCAGCATCCCGGCGACGGTGCTGCTAATAGACGCCACGCGCCGCGAGGACGCGCTGGCGCGCGAAGCCGCCGGCGCCCGGCTGGCCGCGGCGGTCCGCGCCGTGGCCGCCCCCTATGGCGACCTCCTGGCCCGCGGACACCGGGCGCTCGAATCGGCCTCGGCTTCCCCGCCAGTGCGCGCCGGCGACGCGGCCCGCGCGTCGGCGTTGTTCGCCGAGATCCTCGCCGCCCACCCGGCCTGGCTGAACGTCGGTCTGGCCGATGTTCGGGGCGACGCGCTGGCCACGGCCGCCGCCGCCGGCCGGCCGTTCAACCTGGCGGAGCGCGCCTTCCCCGTCGAATCCCTCGCGCGGAACTCCAGTCTCGCCGCCGGCGGCTGGCACATTGACCCCGACCACGGGGAACCGGCGATCATCATCGGCCACGCCGTGGTGGACGAAGCCGGCCGCCGCGCCGGCGTCCTGTTCGCCTCCGTGGCCATCGGCCGCGTCGTCCGCCCGACCTGGCCGGAGGACTACCCGGCGGAAACGCGCGCCTTCATCCTCGACCGGGAGGGCGTCATTCTCCAGCAATGGCGGCGCCCCGACGCGCCCGGCGCCGCCGGCGCGCCTTTTCCGTGGCGAGATCGGCTCGACGGGGCGCTGCGCGGCGGGGAGTCGGTGACGCTGGTGACGGACACCAACGGCGCCGATCTGCTTCTGGCTGGCGTCACGCTCGCCGACGAGTCCACCGGCGTCGGGCCGGCCTGGCTCCTGGCCGCCATCACCACGCCGGCCGCGGCAGTCTACGCGCCGGTGGAGCGCCACTTGGCGCGCAACCTGCTCTGGCTGGCGCTCGCCACTGCCGTCGCCCTGGCGGTGGTGACGCTGCTGGGCGAGATCCTGGTCACGCGGCCGGCGCGCGCCTTGCAGCGGGCCGCCGAGCGGCTGGGGCGCGGCGACTTCTCCGCCCGCAGCGGCGTCCAGGCCGCGGGCGGGGAGTTCGGGGTGCTGGCTTGCTCCTTCGACGCCATGGCGCGCGAGATCGAGAACCGCCAGCGCGAGAGCGCGCGCCTGGTGGCGCAACTGGAGGACTGCAACGCCGACATGGGCGCCGACCTGGCCGCGCGCAAGAGGGCTGAAGAGGAACTCCGCGCCACCCAGGCCCAACTGGTCCAGGCCCAGAAGATGGAGGCCGTCGGCCGGCTGGCCGGCGGCATCGCCCACGACTTCAACAACTTCCTGACGGTGATCAGCGGCTACGGCCAGTTGCTGGCCGCGGGCGTGCCAAAGGACAACCCCGCGGCCCACCACGTGCGCGAGATACTCCAGGCCGGCGAGCGCGCCGCCTCACTCACCCGCCAGTTGCTGGCCTTCAGCCGCCGGCAGATTCTGCGGCCGGCGGTGATCGACCTCAACCAGGTGATCGGCGCGATGAACGACATGATCACCCGCCTCATCGGCGAGGACCTCACGCTGCGCATGCGCCTCGCGCCCGGTCTCTGGCCGGTGCTGGCCGATCCTGGGCAGGTCGAACAGGTCATCCTCAATCTCGGCGTCAACGCCCGGGACGCCATGCCCGAGGGCGGGGAAATCTTCATCGAAACCCGGAACGCCCACTTCGACGCCACCTTCCGGCGGCCGGAGGTGCAGGTGAAGCCGGGCGACTACGCGGAGTTCGTCGTGCGCGACACCGGCCTCGGCATGACCG
The DNA here is from genome assembly GCA_016209585.1 of Planctomycetota bacterium. Lineage (GTDB taxonomy): Bacteria > Planctomycetota > UBA8742 > JACQVU01 > JACQVU01 > JACQVU01. The sequence continues at coordinate 15,711 of JACQVU010000180.1, read as the reverse complement.
ACGAAGTAAAACACCACCTCTTCGAGCCCTTCTTCACCACCAAGCCGGTCGGCAAGGGCACCGGGCTGGGCCTCTCCACCGTCTACGGTATCGTCAAGCAGAGCGGCGGCTACATCTGGATCGACTCCCAGGCCGGCACGGGAACCACCGTCACCGTCGTCCTGCCCCGCGTCGCCGCGCCCCTGCCCCAGCCCGCGCCGCCCTCGGCTTCCGCGCCGGGGACCGTTTCCGCAGCGCCGCCCTCCGAAACGGACAAGCCGCCCCGTGGCGACGGGACTATCCTGCTGGTCGAGGACGACGACGCCGTTCGCGTGATGGTCGAGGAAGTGCTGGGCGAGGGCGGCTACGGCGTGCTTACCGCCCGCGACGGCCAGGAAGCCCTGACGCTCCTGCGGAACGCCGCCGGACCGGTGCGCCTGCTTCTGACCGACGTGGTCATGCCCGGAATGACCGGTGTGGAGTTGCTGCAGCGCGCCTCCTCCATCCGCCCCGACCTGCGCGCGCTGCTGGTGTCGGGCTACACCGACCAGTCGCTGCGCGAGCGCGGCGAGATCGACCCTTCCGTGGCCTTCCTTCACAAGCCTTTCAGCCCCGACGCCCTGCTCCGCAAGGTACGCGAGGTGTTGGCGTCGCCGCCCGCGGGTTCGTAGCGCGCCCGCGAGGGCGTCACGTTTACAGGTACTTGGCGAAGCGCGGGTCGGCCTTGAGGGCGTCGACCACCTTCTTCGTGTCCTGAACGGCGTCGCGGTGGACGACCAGCGTGGCGTCGGGGGTGCGGACGACGACGAGGTTTTCGACGCCCACGAGGGCGACGAGGCCGCCCTCGGAGACCACGGTGCAGCCGCGGGCGCGGTGCAGCACCCGTTCGCCGGCGGCCACGTTGCCTTCGGCGTCGGGAGCCTGGAAGCGGGCGAGGGCGTCCCACGCGCCGACGTCGTCCCAGCGGAAGCGGGAGACGATGGCGCGAATGTCGCGGGCGTGCTCCATCACGGCGTAGTCCAGGGAGATGCGCCGGCAGGCGAGGAACTCACGCTCCAGCGTCTCGGCTTCGGCGGGCGTTCCCAGCGCGCGCCCCACGGCGGCGAGGTGCGCGGCGATGTCGGGCACATGTTCCGCGAGGGCCGTGAGCATGGCGCGCGCCGTGAAGACGAACATGCCGCTGTTCCAGTAGTACTCGCCGGATTCGACGTAGCGCCGGGCGGACTCCAGGTCGGGTTTCTCCTCGAAGCCCAGAACCTCGCGCAGGATCTCTCCGCCGCGCTCGTCCAGCGTCTTTCCGGCATGGATGTAGCCGTACCCCGTGGCCGGGCCGGCGGGGCGGACGCCGAAGGTGACGATGCCGCCGCTCTGGTGGGCGACGTCGGCCGCGAAGAGCACGGCGCGGACGAAGTCTTCCGCCGGCTCGATGAAGTGGTCGGCGGGGAAGACGGCCACCACGCCGTCCGGGTCGCGCCGGGCGATGATGGTCGCGGCCAGCCCGACGCAGGGGGCGGTGTCGCGGCCGGCCGGCTCCACGATCAGATTGTCCGCCGGAAGATCAGGCAGTTGCGCGCGGGCGAGGCCGGCGTGGGCCGCGCCCGTGACCACCAGGATGCGCTCCAGCGGCGCCGCCCCCAAGAGGCGCTCCACGGTGGCGGCCAGCAGCGTGCGGCCGTCGGCGCCGAAGGGCAGGAACTGCTTCGGCCGCGCCACGCGGCTCTGCGGCCAGAAACGGGTGCCGGCGCCACCGGCCATGACCACGGCGTGCAACATGGTGAGGAAGCGGCGTCGGCGCCGCGTTCTACCGGGGGGGGACCCCCGCCCCTACTTGCCCTTCCCCGCGCGGAAGGCGTTCATGGCGCCGACGGCGTCGCCGTAGATCGTGAAGATCTTGTCCATGCGGGTCACCTGGAACACCTTCATCACCGCCGACGAGACGGAGCAGAACTTCAGCGTGCCCTTGTCCTGGTTCATCTTCTTCTGGAACGCCGCCAGTTTCCCGATGATGGCCGATGAGATGTAGGTCACGTCCTTCATGTTGATCAGGATCTTCGGTTGAAACTCCTTCTCGGCGGTCTTGTTCAACTCATAGGCCAGTTCGCCGGCGTGGCTTTCGTCCAGCCGCGGCGACTGGAGGTAGACGACGGTGACGTCGCCGTTGGACTCGGTGGAAAACTGGAACTTGGCCATCGGGCGCGCGGGGTTGGTCTTCCTGCTCCCAGGGAGTGTACCCGATTCAGCCGCGCGTGTCAGGCCGGGCGTCGGTCATGGGTGCAGATCGCTCCTGGACGCCTCACGCGACCGCCGGCAGGATGGGCCGCTTGAGGTCTCGCAGGCTGGGGTTCGGAAACACGGTGTGCCATTCGCAATTCTCGAACGCCGCCTTCAGTCCGGCTCTGGCGCAGCAGGGTCTTCATCCGCCACAGCCACGGCTTCACCGTCCCGCAGTCCGTGCCCGCCAATTCGACCGGCGTTTTCGGCTGGCGCGTCCGGCCGCCACGTCTTTGCCACTATGCTACTGCCCAGGAAACCACCGCTGGAGAGTCTCCTTCAGTTTCTTGAACGCCGGATCGACGCAGCGAGAGAGACTCACGTTTTTCGCGAGCGATTCGTAAATACTGGAAGAACGAGACGTTCCAGTAGTCATGAGGACGTTTTCCAAGGCCTCTTTTGGGCGAGCAGGCTTTGAAGATGGCGGCGCAATCCATGAGTTTTCTCGAAGCCAGGTTGCGAGCGGCGGGCGTCGAGCCGCCCATCCGAGAATCTCTGGAACGTGAGGAGAGTCGCTCCAGACCCACGATTCGAGTTCGGGCTGGATCACCACGGCGGCGGCACGATTTCCCCACCCGTTGGCTTCCAGGCGTTTCTCGATTTCTTGCTCCATTTCTTCGCGGCCAAGTTTCATTTCACCGCTTCCCTCGCGGTCCATGACAACGAGCGCATGGTGGAACTGCTTCGCGGAAGAACGAAGGAGATCATGGCCGCTTCGGAGAACGCCGGGATCGCGTTCCGGGTGAACGAGAAAACCCGGTTCCCCGATAGCCCGCAAGCCCGGCGAATGGCGCCGCATGAGCAGACCCCGAATCGCGAACTGCGCATTCTTGCACGCCGTGAGCACGACCAGATCCCGGACTGGCGTCGTGCCGTTCATCCGAGGACTCCGGAAGCGAACATCGTGCCGAGATTGGGATCCGCTTTCCAGTCACGGAGCGCGGGATGTTCGGTGCCGGCCACGATGTCGGTCGCGCCGGACGCGCCCTTCTGGAAGCAGAGCACCTGTTTGGCCGTCATGAGACTGAGAATGACGGGGGAGTGCGACGCCACCAACACCTGCGCTCCATACACCGACGAAAGCGACTGGGAAACCACCTCCACCGCCAGCGGATGCAGGCCGTTTTCCGGCTCTTCGACCAGATAAACACCCCGGAACTCGGGCACATACGCGGGAAGGGTCAACGCGAGCATGCGCAACGTGCCGTCCGAAGCCATCCAGGAGGGCACTTCCAGCCCCCCATTGTACCGAACGACCAGATGGCGGCGCTTGTCGTCTTCCTGTTCCACCGTCTTGATTGTCTCGATGTCTGGAAGCGCCGTGCGCAAATGGGAAATCCACTGGGCGTATTTGTCCGGTCGGCGCTTCGCCAGTTCCGCGATCACCCACGGAAGGTTCGAGCCGTCCGGCTTGAACCCCCTTTTCTTTTCCGGAAGGCTCGCGCGCCGAATGAGCAGACTGTTCAGCACACACCGCTGAATGCCCGTGGTGAGAAAGCCCTTCAACCATGTGGAAACGGGGAACTTCGATTCATCGTCGGGCAAGGTGGCAAGCGCCGATTTCCGCGGACCAAGCCGGATCGAAGGGAACCACCCCTTTTGCTTGGCCATCCGGACCTCGCTATAGAAATTGTCGCCCCCCTCCCCGCTCTTTGTAAGGACCGTCTGGCGCCCGGAACCCTTTGGAGAAACAAGAGAGGCGGGGGCGTCAGGCTCCAGCGGGAACATCGCGCGCGGACGCGGCGCGGGCGGTTTCCAACGCTTCAACCATACCTTCTCCAGAAGGATGCCCGGTTCGGTGATGCGATCTGTAACGCCGATGCGAACTTCGTACCGAATCGTATCGAATTTCTCGGGAGGAAGTTCACGTCCTCGATCGCTGGGGATCGCGACTTCGACGGCAAGTTCGAACCAGTCCCCCTGTCGCCCGAAAAGCAGATCTCCGAACGACTCGGCCCGCTGGGACAAGGCGTAGTCCAGGCCCTCGGAAACCATGTCGCCGAGGAACGCGATCACGTCGAGAAAGGTCGTCTTGCCGCTCGCGTTCGGTCCGACGAGCATGTGAAACCGATCCAACGGCCGGCTCACATAGCGCAGGCAGCGGAAATTGAGCGCTTCAATCAGTCGGATCATGTTCCTTCCGCTGTGCCTCAAATATCGCCCGTATTCTCCATGTTCTGTATCAGATTCCCATCCGGAAGTCGCCGTAGCGGGGGTTGAGATTGGGGTTGAAGAAGGGGTCGATCTCGTACTCCGCGCCCCAACGCTGAAGGAAAAGTTGTTTCTCCCACTCCGCCACCGAGCCGTCGCGGCGGCTCTGGGCCTCGAAGTGGTAGAGCGTCGCGTAGGGCACGTAGACCACGGAAAGGCCGCGGCGGCGCAGGCGCAGGCAGAAGTCGACGTCGTTGTAATTGACGGGGAAGGCTTCGTCGAGGCCGCCCATCTCCTCGTAGAGCGAGCGCTTGGTCATCAAACAGGCGCCCGTGACGGCCGAGTAATTCCGCGGCACGTCGATGCTGTTGAAATGGCCCGACGAACCGCCCGGCATGCCGTAGAACGGGTGGCCCGGCAACCGCCCCTGCAACGTCACGCCCACGTGCTGGATGGTGCCGTCGGGGAAGAGCAACTTGGCGCCGGCGGCGCCGTTGTCTTTCTGCTGGGAGAACTCCAAGAGGGCCGTGAGCCAGTCGCCGTTGATGGGTTCGGTGTCGTCGTTCAGGAGGAGGACGTGGTCGCCGCGGGCGGCGCGGGCGCCGAGGTTGCACTTCCGGGCGAAGTTGAACTTCGGCTCCCGGAAGGGGAGAACGCGCACCCGCTGGTGGTCGATACGCCGGCGGGTCTCGGCCCGGAGGTCGCCGTCGGCCACGACGATGATCTCGTAGTTCGGGTACTCGGTGATGGCCAGCACGCGCTCGATGAGGTTGGCCACCAGGTCGGTCTGCTTGCCGCGCACGGCGCGCGCCGCGCCCGCGGTGGGCACCACGATGCTCACCAGCGGACCGCCGACGATCTCATAGCGCACGTGGAACATGCAGGGCAGCGGGCCGGTCTCCACGCGGCCGGCGACGTCGCCGGCCGCGAGCCAGTCGCGGAGGGCGGCCTGGGCCGCGAAATGGGCGTGGGGCTTGGTTTCCGTGGCGCGGGCCATGGAGGTGGCATGCGAGCGCCAGTGGTAGAGCACGCGGGGAACGTGCGCGATGCGCCGCGCAAGGCGCGAGACCCGCAGCGCCAGGTCCCAGTCTTGCGCGCCGTCGTACCGCGACCGGAAGCCACCCACCTCCCGGACCAGGTTGGCGCGGAACATGGCCATGTGGCAGGTGTACATGCAGGAGTGGAGGTAGTCGGGCGACCAGTCGGGCTTGAAGAAGGGCATGAACCGCCAGCCCACCTCATCGACCTTGTCTTCGTCCGAATACAACATGTCTACATCGGGACGGGCGCGCGCGGCCTGGACGAGGAGCAGCAGGGCGTCGGGTTCGATGAGGTCGTCGTTGTCCACCAGCGCCACGAACTCGCCGCGCGCCATTTCCAGCGCCGTGTTGGACGCCGCCGAAATGTTCCCGTTCCGCTCGCGCCACATGATCCGAACGCGGGAGTCCGCGGCGGCCTGCGCCAGCAGCAGCGGCCGCACGTGCGGCGCGGTGGAGGCGTCGTCGGCCACGCAGAGTTCCCACTTCGGATAGAGTTGCCCGCGGATGGACCTGATGGCCGCCGTCAGGTACTCCGCCGGACAGTTGAACACCGGGAAAATGATCGACACCAGCGGCGGATCGGCCATCCGCGCCACCGCCCGCGCGGCCTCCGCTCGCGTGGGGATCTCCCGATCCCGTTCGCGCCGGAAAATGACGTACGGGTCGCGCCGCAGGACTTCGATCTCCGAGAGCGTGGCGAACAGCGCCTCGTCGTACCGCGGGAGATTGGCCCGCAGCCTGGGGTCGCGCAGGGGTTCCAGCGGCGCGTCCGGGCGCCACCGGCCGTAAGGCGCCATCTCCGCGATGTCCCGCAGAGCCGCGGCGCGGCCTTCGTCGTCGTCCACGCGCCGGACGGAGAAGCGCGTGATGGCGAAGCCGCCCGGCTCGGTCATCGGGTCGAGGCGCAGCGCGCGCGTCTCTTTCGGCAACCAGCCGATCCGCACCAGGGTGGTGGGCGCGGCGTCCACCCGGCCGAGCGTCACGGTCCGCGCCTCCGAGACCCCCGGCCCCGCGTCGACGTAAAGCACGGCCCAGGAGGGGACTTCCGCGACGATCTCGCACGTGAAGCGGACCCATCCCGCCGGGAAGGGGCCGCTGGCGACCATCTGGGGATCGGCGTCGTCGGCGCGCCACGGGAAGCGCAGCCGGTCCGGGTGGCGGGCGACCCCGCGCAGGGGCCGGAAGACCGGCTCCACGAGATCCGGCCGATCTTCGCCGTTCTGGCCGGCGCGTCGCGCCGACCGCGCCCGCGCGGCCGTGGCCGGACCGTCCGGGACCGGTGGCGGGGAAAAGGCCCGCACGTAGCGCGCGGCCGCGCCGGGCAGCAACAGCCCCAGGCCGGCGTCGAGCAGGTCGCCGCGCGCGCGGCGGGCGCGACCGTCGTCGGACCGGGACAGCAGCCGGCACGTCCACCAGGTGGCGCGGCGCGCGACGTGGTTGGCGAAGAAGACGCCCCCCGGCCAACCACGGAACCGGACGCCGAGGTCGGTCACGCCGTCCGGCAACTCCAGCGCGTACTGGCGCCAGGTCATGCCCGGGAAGAGCCGCCCGCCGTCCCAGCGGGCTTCGCGGCCGGGGCTGAACGCCACCAGTTCCAGCGAACAGGCGGCGTCGGCCTGCACGGTGAAGCCGAGCACGGTCCATCCGGGGTCGAAAGGCCCGGCGACGATGATCTCGGGGTCGGCCCCCTCGGCGTGATGCCAGCCCCTCCCGCGCGCCGGATGGCGCTTCATGCCGGAGAGGCTGAGAGCGCCCGGCGGGTAGCGCCCCACGGCGCGGCCCCGGAGGTTGAACAGCCCGGCGCGCAGGGCGCGCCAGGCGGAGCCGACGGGGCCGGCCAGTTCCCGGGTGAGGTCGGCGAGGCGGGCTTCGAGGTCCAGCGCCACGCCGTGCTGGGCGTCCAGCGCCTGGCGCAGGCGGACGGCCTCGGTCTCCAGGTCGCGGCGCACCTGTTCGGAGGCGGCCAGAGCGCGGGCGCGCTCGGCCGCGTGGGCCTTGGCCGCCTGCAAACGGGCGCGAAGGTTCCGGGCGTTGTCTATCCGGCGCACGGCGGGCTTTTTTGGAATCTCCGCGCGATCACTCCGCCGGTCAATGTTGCAGGAGCGACATGACCTCGGCGCGCGTGGCAAGATTCTCCTTGAAGATGCCCCGCACCGACGAGGTGGTCATGGTGCAACCGGGAGTCCTGACGCCGCGGAGCGTCATGCAGGTATGCTCCGCCGTCATGACCACGGCCACGCCGCGAGGCTCCAGTTTCTCCATGATGATGTTCGCCACCTGGTCGGTGAGGCGTTCCTGCACCTGCGGCCGGCGGGCGAAATGCTGCACGATGCGCGCCAGTTTGGAGATGCCGATCACCCGCCCCTGGGGCACGTAGGCCACGTGCGCCCGGCCGATGAAGGGCAACAGGTGGTGCTCGCAGAAGGACTGGAAGGGGATGTCGCGGAGGATCACCATTTCGTCGTACGGCTCGGCGAACACGGCCTCGAAGTGGCGGTTGACGTCCGCGCCGAGACCGGAGAACACCTCCTCGTACATCTTCGCCACGCGCCGCGGCGTCTCCTTCAATCCTTCCCGCTGCGGGTCCTCTCCCACCGCCTCGAGGATCATCCGTACCGCGCGCTCGATCTTGGCGGTGTCCATATCACCCTCACGGGAACCGGACTTCAACAATCTTCCAGGAGCCGTCGACGCGCGCGAAACAGACCTCCATCGCCGGCCCCCGACCATCGCCGGCGGGCGCGCCTTGCTCGCCGCCCGGCGCGCCGACGGCGTACCTGAGGCGCGTCTCGTCGCCCGCCGCCTCCCCCTTCCCGCCCGGCGCCAGCGGCTCCAACCGCGAGGGCAGCAGGGCGGCGACGCGGGGCAGGAGCGTGGCGCGCAGGTCCTGTCCGGCCGGGGATTCTTCCTTCGCCACGGCTTCGGGCGTCGCCGGTTCGCCGCGCGCCGTGAGACGGCGCGCCGCCACGCCCGGCAGGTGGAAGCAGGCCACGGCGCCTTCCGTGTTGTGGGCGGCGAGCGCGGCCAGGAGGCTCTCAAACGTCCGTTCCGGCTTGTCGGTGCGGAATTCCTGGCGCTTGGCGCGGCGTCCCTCGGCCGCGTTCACCACGCGCCACCCCTGCTTCCCCTGGACCAAATCGAAACGGATGGGGGTCTCTTCCTGGTCGGAGTCGGCGCGAAAGACCTCGGCCCAGGCCGACTCCTCCTCCTTGGTGGTGACCACGGCGCCGATGCGGAACGCGCCGCGCCGCGCGGCCTCGCGGTTCGGCTCGAACGCCGTGGTGAGCAGCGCGTCCCGCGCCAGGCGCCGGCGCTGCTCCCAGACCTCGGCCGACCAGGCGCCGATGTTCTCTTCCTTCGCGGCCTGGCGAACGGCGGCGTCGACGTCCCAGCAGGAAAGCCAGGCCTCGCGGTCGCCCTCCACGGCGTAGCGCACCAGGCAATCAACGGCCCCGCGCGGCGTCGCGAAATCCAGCGACCCCTGCGGCCAGCGATAGGAGTACACCGAGTCCTGGAACACGTTGTACAAGTCGTCGAAGACCGCGGCCGGCGCCTCGTAGGCGATGACGTGCGCGCGGTCGCCGAGATCGATGATCACCCGCAGGAACTTGCGCCGGCCCTGCCCCTCCGGTCCGTCGTAGCCCCCCAGCAGCGCCACCGCCGACCGGCCGCGCAGCACGAAGTCGTCGCGCACCTCCACCCGTGAACCGGGCAGGCGGGCGATGAAGAACTCCTGTTCAACGTCGGCCACCAGCCCCACGGGATCGTCGGCCTTCTTGCGCGCCGCCTCCACCGTCAGCGTGCTGACCGGCGGCGTCACCGTGTGGTCGTAATGGGCGAACAACACCTGCCGGCCGGCCTCAGCCACCTCCACGCGACCGGTGGTTCCTTCGGCCCAGCCGGCGGGCGCCTGGATCTCGAACCCCTCTCCGTTGCGCCGCGGTTTCCCCAGGCGCTGGTTGAGACCGCGCAGGTAGTCGGCCACGAACTCCCGCGCCGAGTTGCCGCTGCGCGCGTAGGAGGTGCTCCGCGCCTCGGCCAGAACGAACGAGTTCACCCCCACCACCTCGCCACGCTCCGAGAGCAGCGGACCGCCGGAGTAGCCGTGCTCCAGTTTCCGGTCGATGGCGAACGTGTCGGGAAAGTCGACGATCAGCGAACTCACGAACGTCGCCGCCAGGTTCCACCGGCTCTTGCCCAGCGGGTGGCCGACGGCATAGACCACCTGCGGCACGAACAGGCGCGACGAATCGCCGAACACCAGTTCCGTGAGGTCCGCCGGAGGGTCAGCCGCCGACAGGAGCGCCAAGTCGCGCCGCTCGTCCTCCGCCACCACCGTGGCGGCGTGCCAGCCGCCGTCGCCCTCGGCGGCGCGATCCCGCCAGAACTTCACCTGCACGCCGGGTTGCGCGCGGATCACATGCTGGCAGGTGAGGATCAACCCGCGGCGATCCACGACCATGCCGGCGCCCAGTTGGGTCGGCCCCTTCACCACCACCACCCGCGGCGCCGCGGCGTCATACACCCGCCGGCCCGGCGGGTCGATCTCCTCCGCCCGGGCGCGCCCCGCCACGAGGCTGACCGCCAAGGCCACGCCGGCGACCAGCGCCAATGGGAAGGAAGGCCGAGCGCGAATAGGCATTGATGAAGACCCGGACCCCTTGAACGCTCTCATCATCCTATCCGTGAAAACGGCCAGCCGGTGCATGGATCCGCTATTCCCCGCGGAATTCGGGGGAAAGGAGGGGCGCTCCCGTGTCCCTAAAGCCCCGAACCCGAACACCCGAACGCGCATGCGCGCCAAGCCCGACACCGAATGATATCGTATCCGATGATCGCCATCACGTCGTTCGGTGTACACTGCCCTCCGCGCATGCCTCTCTTCCTTTTCCGCGCCATCGCCGAGGTCCGCGCCGCCGTCAGAGGCTGCGGGCGCGTCGGTTTCGTTCCCACCATGGGCGCGCTGCATGCGGGGCACCTTTCGCTCATGCGCGCGGCGCGGGCGGAGAACGACTTCGTGGTGGCGAGCATCTTCGTGAACCCGCGCCAGTTCGGCCCCCATGAGGACTTCGAGAAGTACCCGCGTCCGCTGGCGCGCGACCGGGATCTCTGCGCCACCGTGCCCATTGACGCGCTCTTCGCGCCCACGGTGGAGGAGATGTACCCGCCGGGGTACGCGACCACCGTCTCGGTGGCCGGCCTGCAAGACACATTGTGCGGCAGGTCGCGCCCCGGCCACTTCGACGGCGTCACCACCGTGGTGGCGAAACTCTTCCACGTCGTCGGGCCGTGCGCCGCCTACTTCGGGCAGAAGGACGCGCAGCAGGCGACCATCATCGCGCGCATGGTGGCCGACCAGTGCTTTCCCGTGACGGTGCGGGTGATGCCCATCGTGCGCGAAGCGGACGGCTTGGCGATGAGTTCCCGCAACGTCTACCTGACGCCGGCCGAGCGCGCCGCCGCTCCCGTGCTCCGGCGCGCGCTGCTGGCCGGCGCGGCCCTGGCGCGGGAGGGCGAACGTTCTTCCGAAACCATTTGCCGGGCGGTCCGGGGGGTCATAGAATCAAGTGAAACGGCACGCATTGACTACGTGCAACTGGTGAACGTGGACACCCTGAGGGAGGCGCCCAGCATCGAAAGGAAAGCCCTGCTGGCGGTCGCCGCGCGCTTCGGCGCCACGCGGCTCATCGACAACGCCTGCCTCAGCCCGGGCGCGGGGGAGGTTCCGTATGATGCGTGAGATGTTCAAGTCGAAGATCCACAACGCGGTGGTCACCGAGGCCAACCTGCACTACACCGGGTCGATCACCATCGACACCAATCTGCTGGAGGCCTCCGACATCCTGCCCGGCGAGAAAGTGCTGGTGGTGAACAAGAACACCGGCGCGCGCTTCGAGACCTACACCTTCCCCGGAACACCGGGCGGCGGGCAGGTCTGTCTCAACGGCGCCGCCGCCCGCCTGGCGACACCGGGCGATCAACTGATCGTGATCTCCTTCGCGCTGATGACGGAGGAGGAGGCCCGCCAGCACCATCCGAAGATCGTCTTCTGCGCCGCGAAGAACGCCATCGAGAAGACGGTGCGCGGGTAGCGTCAGCGTCCCGCCGATGTTCCTCGACTTCTTCTACACGCTCCGCCGCCACGGCGTGCGGGTGTCGCCGACGGAGTGGCTGGCGTTGCAGGACGCGCTCAGCCGCGGGCTGGGAACGGCGTCGCTGGCGCACTTCTACCAGTTGACACGGGCGCTGCTGGTGAAGAGCGAGGCGCTGTTCGACCACTTCGATCTGGCGTTCGCCGAGCACTTCGAGGGCGTGGAAGCGCCGGCCGAGATCAAAGAGCAGTTCTGGGAGTGGCTGCAAGACCCCGCCAACCTCATCCGGCTGCTCGACCTGGACCACGAGCGTCTGCGGAGGCTCTTTCCCGACCAGGTGGACTTCGACCGCCTGCGCGAGTTGTTCGAGAAGCGGTTGAAAGAGCAGACCGAGCGGCACGACGGCGGCGACCGGTGGGTGGGCACGCGGGGGCGCTCGCCCTTCGGGGCGTACGGCGAGCACCCGGCCGGCATTCGCGTGGGCGGGCAGTCCATGAGCCGCTCCGCCGTCAAGGTGGCGGCGGAGCGGCGGTTCCGGAACTACCGCGCCGACATCACGCTCGACACGCGGCAGATCCGGCTCGCGCTGCGCGCGCTGCGCAACCTGGCGCGGGAAGGAGAAGAAGAGTTGGACCTGCCCGGCACCATCGACGGCACGTGCCGCAACGGCGGGGAGATCGACATCCGGTTCGAGCGATCTCGCCGCAACACCGTGAAACTGCTGCTCTTGATGGACGCCGGCGGCTCGATGACCCCTCACACGCGGCTGGTGAGCCTGTTGTTCTCGGCGGCGCACTCCTCGCGGCACTTCAAGTCGTTTCAGCACTTCTACTTCCACAACTGTGTCTACGACCACGTCTACCCGGACATCGAGCGCGGCCAGCGGGTGCGCACCGCCGACCTTCTGCGGAACAACGACCGCGACGTGAAACTGGCGCTGGTGGGCGACGCCTGCATGGCGCACACCGAACTGACTTCGCCCGGCGGGGCCATTGACTACTGGGAGAACAACCGCACCCCGGGCATTGAGTGGCTCAAGCGGTTGCGCCGCCACTTCGAGTGCGCGGCCTGGATCAACCCCGACCCGGCCCGCTACTGGGATCACTACACCGTCGCGGCCATCGGCAACGTCTTCCCCATGTTCGAACTGACGCTGGAGGGGATCGACGCCGCCGTTCGCGCGCTGAAAGCCCGCCCGCAGCATCCCGCCGGGCTGCCGGGGGCGGCGCGATGACGGCCGCGGGCAAGCACCTCATCCTCCTGCCCACCTACAACGAGGCCGAGAACCTGCCGGCCATGCTCGCGGCGCTGCTGGCCGGCACGGAGGCCGACATTCTGTGCATCGATGACGCCTCGCCGGACGGCACGGGAGCCATCGCCGATTCCTGGGCCGCCCGCGATCCCCGAATCAAGGTGTTGCATCGGCCCGCGAAAGAGGGGCTGGGACGGGCCTACGTGGCCGGCTTCCGGGCCGGCCTGCCGCTGGGCTACGAGGGCTTCCTCACCATGGACTGCGACTTCTCGCACGACCCGGCCGTGGCGCGGACGCTGCTCGACCTGGGCCGCGTGGCGCCGCTGGTCATCGGCTCGCGCTACGCTCCGGGCGGCGCCACCCCCGACTGGCCCTGGTGGCGTCGCGCGCTCTCGGCCCTGGCCAACACCGCCGCCCGCGCGCTGCTGGGCGCCGAGATCACCGACTGGACCAGCGGCTTCAAGTACATCCGCGCCGGCCTGCTGCGCCTGGTCGATCTCGGCGCCATGGAAACCTCCGGCTACGGCTACCAGGTGGAGATCGCCTGGCGCCTGCTGCGCGCCGGCGCCGTCCCGGTGGAAGCGCCCATCGTCTTCCGCGAGCGCCGCGCCGGGAAGTCGAAGTTCTCGCCCGCCATCGTCGTCGAGGCGGCGGGGTTGCTCTGGAACCTCTTCCTCACCGACCTCCTCTACTCCCGCCCAGCGCCGGCCGTCGCCGCGGGCGCCGCGCCGCCGCGGGGGGGCGGGCGGTGAGCCTCAAGACCACCCGCATCATCGCCCCGCGGCCGGCCCGGCCCTGGGCGCGCGCGCCCGACCTCTCGCCCGCGTTCTACCGCCGGGCGCTGCTCGGCCTGGTGCTGGTCGCCCTGCTCCTGCGCCTCTGGCGCGTGGACCGGCCGTTGCTGGAAGTGGCCGAATGGCGGCAAGCCTTCACGGCCTACGTCAGTTACCGGATGTACGCGCACGGCGCTTCCATCTTCGCGCCCGAAATCCCGCTGGGGGGCCGCGAAGACCCCCGCGTCGGCGACACTGAGTTCCCCCTCTACAACGCCCTCTGCGCCCTGGCCGCCACCCTCTCCGGCGGATGGTCCGACGCCGCGTCGCGCGTGGTCTCCATCCTGTTCACCGGCGGCACGCTGCTGCTGGTCGCCGACCTCGCGGCCGCGCGCCTCTCCCGCCGCACGGCGCTGTGGACGGTCTTCCTTCTCGCGGTGGCGGAGAACCCCTTCCTCTATTCCCGCGCCGCCATGCCCGAGCCGGCGATGCTTTTCTTCTCCACCGGCATGCTCTGGGCGGCCGAACGCTTCGGCCGGAGCCGAACGGCCGGCGGCGAGCGCCGGGGCGACGGCCGCTGGCTCGCCGCCTCGGCCGCCTTCGGGGCGGCGGCCTTTCTGGTGAAGCCGCCGGCGCTCTGCCTGGCGCTGCCGGCGTGGCACCTGGCGGCGGGAAGCGGCGGCGTCCGCGGGATGGTGCGCCTGCTGCGACATCGCCGCGTGCTCGCGGCATCGCTGTTGGCTGTCGCGCCGATGGCGGCGTGGCTTCTTCACATCAGCCGCGTCGGTGAAGAGACCGGCCACTCCATGGGCGGGCCTATTCTGGGCGGGGCGGGGAAGATGGCCTCCGCCGCGGTGCTGATCGACCCGCTCTTCTACCAGCGCCTCGGCGAGACCTGCTTCATCTGGCTTCTGGGGGTTCCCGCCGGCGTGCTGTTCGCGCTCGGCGCGCTCTTCTCCGTGGCGGACCGCCGGTATCGGTTTGTCTTCATCTGGCTGGCGGCGTGGTTGGCGGCGTTCGCCATTCTCGGCGAGGGGTTCAAGGCGCATCACTATTACGGCCTGCCGGCGGCGCTGCCGGCGGCGATGTTCGCGGCGCGCTGCCTCTCGGCGCCGCTCTGGCCGCCGCGCGGCGGGCCGGGGGACGTGCGCACCCTCTTTCGTTTCGCCGCGATCATGCTCTCGCTGGCCGTGGCGGCCACGTCGCTGGCGGCCGTCTACCGGCGCCTTGGCCCGAAGCGTGACGCCAAGGACGAGATCGCGCTGCGCGCCGCCCGCGAGATCGCGTCGCGCGCGGCGCCTGGCGAGCCGGTGGTGGTCTACAGCCTGGGCGGGCCGGAGTTGCTCTACCTTTCTAAGCGCCCCGGATGGACCCCGGCGCGGGACTGGTTCGTGAAACCGGAGCATGAGGCCGTATTCCTGGACTGGCTTGAGAAGCGGCGGCGGGACGACGGCGCGCGCTGGTTCGTGCTGACCCACCGCACGCCCGACGACGCGCGGCCGGAGCGGAGCCACCTGACGGCCGCGCTGCTGCGGTCGCTTCTTGCCCGCCACCGCGCGGTGGTGGATGAGAAGCACTTGCTGGTGCTGGAGTTGCGACCGTAGCGGGGCGGCGGAAGCCGGCTGGACTTCATCCCGATGTCGCCCGCGGGAGATCGGTCCTATCCGTCCCATCGGTCCCATCCGTGTTCGGGGAGTTGACGTGAGAGTAACGCAGAGGAAGATAGGGTGCGCGCCGCGCGCCAGATCGGAATTGGACCAGCCGCCAACGGTGGCGCACGGTGCGCACCCCGCGCCCGGGACGTGGTGGCTGCGCGGCTGGCACACAACGCGGGGGGGGGAACCGCGGCCCATGCGTATTCTCTTGGTGTACTGCAACGCCCCGCAGGAGAACGCCCTGCCCATGGGGCTTTCCCAACTCATCACCTGTCTCCGGGCGGCGGGGCACGACGTGCGCCTCTTCCACAGCACCTTCTATGACCACGGATTCAAGAGCGCCATGGAGACCCGCATGGAGGCGCTGCAGTTCCAGCCCTGCCCGGTGGTCTATGAGCCGACGGACATGGACGCGGACTTCCGCGCCCGCCTCGAGTCTTTCCAACCCCAACTCGTCGGTTTCTCCGTGGTGGAGCCGACCTTCTACGTGCTCCGGCG
>JACQVU010000178.1 GCA_016209585.1 Planctomycetota bacterium | reverse complement strand
TCCACGATCTCAACGTCATATTTCCCGTCTTCGGTCATCTGGGCGAACATCAGGTCGCCGTTGGTCGCGTTGTAGTAGGCCGCGGCCGGCAGTTGGGTGATCTGGTCGGGCTTGAGGTCCTGGGGGCGCTTGAACGACTTCACGTCTTTCCCCGGGAGCACGGTCTGGTTGAGCGCCGCCGACACGAACTGGCCGGCCGAGAGATCCCGCCCGTCGGTCACGGGCTCGGGCTGCGGCTCCTGCCGCCCCTCCACCTGGATGGTCCACTCGATACGCCCGGTGTCGGCACCTTCCCGGAGTTCGCACCAGACGCGGTAGGTGCCCAGGTCGCCGACGGTCTTCTCGAACCGCAGCCAGGTGGAGCCGCCGCGCTTCTTGGGGTCTTCCATGCGCGGGATGTTCTGCTCGTACCATTCATACAGGGGATTGGCCTCCCCCCCGCCGCGGCGGACCACCTTGTTGATGCGGAAGTCGAGGAAGTCGCGCTCCTGGAGGCGGATCACCTGCCCTTTGATCTCCTCCACGTTGTTCTTGAGCACGTTCCAGCTGGCCACCTGCAAGAGGGCGTCGGACTGCTGACGGCCCTCGTCAGGCTTTGGCAGCAGCGCTTCCTCCGGCGCGCGAGCCACCGGGGCGGGCGCGGGGGCGCCGGGAGCCACAGCCGCGGGCGCGCCGGCCTTGGGGCCCGGCGTGGGCGCGGTGGGCGCGGCGCCGCCGCCCCTATCGTCCGGCTTGGCGGCGCCAGGCGCGCCGGATTTGTCGCCGGTGCCGGACTTTTCGTCCTGCGTGACGAAGATGGCGATGATGATCAGAACGATCACCGCGCCGATCCAGAGAAGCGGAGACTGCGTGATCTTCATGGGACCTCCCAGCACACCTCCGGGCGGACGACACCACTGTGAGAAAGGGGAGCATTATTCGGGGCGGGCGCCAGCCTGTCAAGCAGGCGGCCGGAAAAGTTGCGACCGGTTCGCGGCGGGGGGGTCGCGGCCGGCCTTCGTCCAGCCGGGCCGCGCCGACGGGCCGTGGGGCGCCCCCGGCTTCAAGCGCGGCCGGCCGCTTGCCGACATTCATGGTATGGCGAACATCCTCATCGTCGATCCCAGCCGTTCGATCCTCTCGCTCCTGCGTTCGCTGACGCTCGTCGGCGGCCACCGCGTCTCGGTGGCGGATTCCAACGAGGCCGGGGTGGCGAAGATTTCCTCTAGCCTCTATGACCTGCTGGTGGTCAACCTGGAAGGCCCGCGCGAGCGCGTGACGCCGCTGTTGCAGGTGGTCTCCGCGCTTGTGCCCCAGATGCCGGTCGTGGCCGTCAACTACGGCGCGTTCCGCGGCTGCTACGGCCAGTTCCCGTTCGCGGGAGTGATGGAGCGCCCGCTGCCGGTGGTGAAGTTCCGGCGGGTGGTGGACCGGGCGCTTTCGGCGCGCGAGGCCCGTCCCGGCGGGGGCGAGACCTACCGGTGCGAGGCGCGCGCCGATGTGACGGTGCGGGCGGGCGGGGCGAGTTTCCCGTGCCAGAGCGTGAGGTTGTCGCGCGCCGGGGTGGTCGTGACCCCGCGGGCGCGCGCGGTGCGCGGCGGGTTCCGCGCGACCCTGCGCGCGCTGCCCCGCGAGGCTGAGTTGTCGGCGCGTCTGCACGTGACCGAGGAGGCTTGGCTCGACCTCGCGGCCCGGATCGTCTTCCACCAGGCGGACGGTGACGATGAGGCCGGCGACCAGGTGGGTCTCTGGTTCCACCGTCTCGACGCCGAGCAAGCGGAGTTCCTGGCGCGGTATTACCTGGCGCGCCCGGACGCGCCGCGGGCGAGCGCCCGGCCGACGCCCGCGCCGACCCGCGCCGCGGCCTGAGTCCAAAAAGAAAAAAAGCGGGGAGGGCGGGCGGCCCGCTTCCTCCCCGTATCCTGGGCCGTCTCCCGCCGGGCATGGCGGGAGGCGGTGCGAAAGACGCGGTGCGTGGGGTGATGATGGCCGGTGGTCGCGGGCGGCGGTCGCGCGCCCGCCGGCGTCAGCGAATCCAGGAGGCGAGTTTCTCCCCGTCGGTGATCACCAGGTGGGGACCGATCTGCGCCAGCGCGCCGTCGCGCCGGAAGTTGCCGATGCACTTCGAGACCGTTTCCCGCGTGGCGCCGAGCAGGTTGGCGATCTCCTGGTGGGTGAGCGCCACCTCAATCAACCGGCCCTCGGCCGTGTCGCGACCATGCCGGCGGGCGAGGCGCATCAGCAGTTTCACCAGCCGGCCGTTCATGTTGTGGAAGATCACGTCGCTGAACTCCTGGTCCACCTGGCGCACCAGCGCCGACAGGTGATTCAAGAGATTGCGCAGCAAAGTCGGGCGCGGGCGCAGGTAGGCCCAGAAGCGGTCCGCGTCGACGAACATCACCTCCGCCGCGTCGGACATCACCGTGGCGGTGGCCCGCCGCGCTTTCTCGTCGAACAGCGCCATTTCGCCGAAGCAGTCGCCTTCCGACAGGATGCGCCACGTCTTCACCTGGCCGCGGGGGGACGTGCTTTCGAGCCGCACCATCCCGGAGAGCAGCGCGCAGAAGCCGTCGGCGCTCTCCCCCTGGCGCCAGATCACTTCGCCGCGCCCATGGAGCCGCATCGCGCTCATCGCGACGATGTCTCCCGCCTGAGCCTCCGACAGGTCGCCGAACAGGCGGAACTCGTGTAACCGCTCTACGTTCGCCAAAGTCTTCTCCATCGTGGCACCCCCACAAGTTCTCAGCGCCCCGGCGAATTTACTTGCCGCCCCTGCTCCGCGCGCCGATGCGAGGCCGCGAACTCCCGCCGCCGCTCCTCCCGCTGCTCCTGGTGGCG
>JACQVU010000164.1 GCA_016209585.1 Planctomycetota bacterium | reverse complement strand
TTTTGCGCCCAAGGCGCGACTTGGGCTTCATCGGCGCGACCTCACCCGCCAATTTCGAGATCGCGCGGTCGTCGGGCGTCACGGGAAACGCGTAGACCGGAACGTGGCTGACACGAGTGGCGGTCACCTGCCGAAAAGCCAGGCGCTCCATCATTCGAGCGACGTCGCCGCTGAGCGTGATGTTCCCGGCCATCAACATGCTCGTCGCCGCCGTCGTCCGGTACATCCCCGAACCGGTGATGGTCAGGTCCATGTAGTTCCACCACGACCCCCACGACGTGTTGTACGGCACCGATAGCGTGCCCGTCGTGATGTTCACCTGGTGGCGCGGCGACGGATTGTTCGGCACGTAGTGGAAGTTCGTGATGTTCACCGTCGCCGCGTTCACGTTCAGCACGCTCGACGTCGTGTCATGATAAATGTACGCCGGGCTGATGGTCGGCGTGCCCGTGAACGTCAGCGTGTCACGAATGTAGAGAATGTACGTGAACGTCAGGTTCGACCCGGTGGTGACCGTGTTGTTCGCGCCGTCGATGAACACCTGATAAAACGTCGTGTCGCCCGTGATCGTCTGCGTTCCCGACCCGTCGAAGTAAACAGTTTGGCTCCCCGCGAACGACCCGGTGCCGACCTGATTGTCCAGATTCCCCCGAATGTACGTCGTCGTCTCCAAAGACTTCACCCCGCTCCCCGACAGCGTCAAGTTGCCGTAATAGGCGTCGCGCACCGTCTGCGCGCCCGCGCCTGCGTACTCGACCGTCGATGTTGGGTTGAACGTGGTGTCGGTCAGCGAGAAGTCGGGCAGGGCGTTGGTCGTCAGCCCTTTCAGCACGGCGCGGCCGCCCGCGCCAATCTTGAAGTAGTTGTTGAACGCCGTGTTCTCCGTGTAGTTGCCGTTCACGGTGAGCGTGTTCGCGCCCACGTCGAACGTGCTGGTCAGCGTCTGGTAGAGCGAGGCGCAGGTCAAGTTTCCTTGCAGCGTGTAGGTGCCGTTGCCGATCTGCAGCGCGTTGAAGTTCGGCTCCGCGCTGATGATCCACGACCCGGTCCCTTGCAGAAAGACCGTGCCCGTGTCCGCGCTTAACGTGCCGGCGTTCGACCAGTTGCCGTAAACGTTCAACGTGAACGACGAAAGGCCGAGCGTCGCGCCGGTTTCGATAGTGACGCTTTTGCAGCTACCCTCCGCGGTAAGCACGGGGAAGTTTCCGCCGGAGGGCGTGGTGGGAATGCGCACGTCAATCGTGCTTGTGGGCAGCGTGGACGCGCCCCAGTTCGCGGCGTTGGACCAGTCGGTGCTGACGGTGCCCGTCCAGAAGCCGACTTCGCTCCAAGTGATTTTCGACGATGGATCGTCGTCGTTCGCTTCAGCCGTGGCGGCGTCCGGAGCAAGAGAGCCGCCATAGCCCGACATGTCCAACGTGTCGGTGGAAGAGTCCGCCCGGACGTTCGTCACGCCCGTCGCGCCGCCCGAGGCGTTGAACACCAGGCCCCAGATGTCGACCGGCGCAATCGCGCCGTTGCCGCTGAAATTGAGCAGCGTGCCGTTAGTCGTCGGGTAGTTGTACTCACCGTAATCGAGGCTGGTGACGGTCGACCCGGCGCGAACCTGAACCCCGTCGGCGTCGGGGTTGTAGACGCGATAGTATTTCGCGTTCACCGCGCCGTCGATGATGAACGTGAAGCCGTCGCTTGGCGAAGCGGTGTCCGATTGCATCACCACCCGCGCAACCGGGCTGTAGCCCCGCGCCGTGAGCGTCGCGGTGGCATTCACGCGGAACGTGGACGCGTCGGTGAACGTGACAGTGCGTTGCGATCCCGACGTGCCGTCGCCGATGGAGAGCGTCGCCAGAGTGACGGTGAGATCGCCGTTCACCTTCATGTTGCCGGCGAGCGTCACCGCGCGCGTCTGAAGCCCCTTGTTGATTGTCAGGTGGTTGAACCAGTTCGTAGCGCCGGGATTGAGCGTGGTGGGCGCGGTGGTTCCATCCAGCGTTACCGTGCCATCGGTGGGCTGATACACGCCGCCTGAAAAATCGAAGTTCCCGCCGACGTTGACGGATTGCGAACCGGTGTTCAACGTGCCCGAAGCCAGGGTGGCATTGTTCACCGCGGTCAGCGGGCCGCTCGCCGTCAGCGTTGCGCCGCCGGTCTTGTTCACGGTTAGGTTATAGAAGGTTTCGGTGCTGACGGTGGCGTTGGCCGTTCCGTCGAACGTCACGGTGGCCGTGCTTTCCGTGTAGTTCGAGGCCCCCTTCTGGTTCGTCCAGTTCCCCTTCACCGTGATGTTGTAACCCGCGCAATTGAACGTCCCCTCCTGGATCGTCAGGTCGTTGGCCACGGTGATCGCGTAGTTGTACAGGTTCGCCGTCGTCCCCGAAGTCGCCTTGTTGATCTTCAGGTTATGGTACACGTTGCTGTACATGTTGCTGGTGGCCGTCCCGTAAAACTCCACCGTGCTCTGGCCCGTCAAAAACTGCCCGTAACTCGTGGGGCCATAGAAGTCCTGGCCGATACGGATCGTCGGCGAATACCCCGTGCAGTCCAGCATGCTCGGCGCGCCGTACAACCACAGGTTCGCGTCGATGTCGATCAACGCCCCTGAATTATCCACGTTCACCGTGCCACCGAACCCGCTGTGATACCCGTTGCTCGTCTGCGCGATGTAGTTCCCCGCCCCCGTGATGTTCACCGTGCCGAAAAATATCTCGTGGTACGGCAGGTTCACCGTCTTGAACGTCCCCGTCCCCGTGATGTTGATCGTCCCGTACGAATACCAACTCGTGTAATACGAGTGATACCGGCACTGGAACAACCCGTTGGCGATGTTGAGCGTGCTCGCCGCGTTCACCATCTGCAGCCACTGCCCGCACACCACGCTGCCGTTGTTCACGTTCAACGTGCCGGACGCGACATCGAAATAGACCCCCTCGTTCGGCACGCTGATCGTGTTCGTCCCCGTCACGTTCATCGTGTCGCGAATCGTCAGACGGTTCGTGATCGTGATGTTCGCCCCCGTCTGCAACGTGTTGTTCGTCCCGTCAAGGAACAAGTTGTAGAACGTCGTATCGCCCGTGATCGTCTGCGTTCCCGTCCCGTCGAAGTAGACCGTGTGGCTGCCCGAGAACGAACCCGAGCCCACCTGGTTGTCAAGGTTGCCACGGATGTACGTCGTCGTCTCCGTCGACTTCACCCCGCTGCCCGACAGCACTAGGTGTCCGTAGTACGCGTCGCGCACCGTCTGCGCGCCAGCGCCCGCGTATTCGATCGTCGAGGTCGGGTCGAACGTGGTCTGCGCCAGCGTGAAGTCGGGCAAGGCGTTGGTCGTCAGCCCCTTCAGCACCAGCCGGCCGCCCGAACCGACCGTCAGGATCGTCGCCACCGCCGCACGCGTGAAGTTCCCATTCACCGTCAACGTGTTCCCCCCCACGTTCAACGTCGTCGCCGCCGGATGGTACAGCGTCGCGCACGTCACGTTCCCCTGCATCGTGTACGTGCCGTTGCCGATTTGCAGCGCGTTGAAGTTCGGCTCCGCGCTGATGGTCCACGACCCCGTCCCCTGCAGGAACACCGTGCCCGTGTCCCCATTCAACGTGCCCTGATTGTTCCAGTCGCCGTTCACGTTCAACGTGAAAGAGGACAGACCGAGCGTCGCCCCCGCCTCCAGCACCAGGTTGCGGCAGTCCCCCGCCGCCGTCAGCACCGGGAAGTTGCCGCCGGATGGGGTGGTGGGAATGCGCACGTCGATGTTGCTTGTGGGAAGCGTGGCCGCGCCCCAGTTGCCAGTGTCCGACCAATCGGTGCTGACCGCGCCGGTCCACATACCGTCGCCCTGGTTCCAGGTGATTTTATTCGAAGGATCGTCGTCGTTGTTCTCGCCAACGGTGGCGTCGGTGGCGAGCGAGCCGGTGAAGCCCGACATGCCGATGGTGTCCGTCGACGCATCCGCCTTCACGTTGGTGATGGTGCCCGTGGGGCTGCCCGAGGCATTGAACGCGCAGCGGTAGATCACCGCAGGGGCCACCGCCCCATTCCCCGTGAAGTTCAACAGGCAGCCGTTGTCGCACGGGTAATCGAACACACCGTCGTCCAGATTGGTCACCGTCGCGCCCGACCGCACCTCCATGCCGTTCGCCCCCGGGTTCAGCACCTGGTAATACTTTGCGTTGATCGTGCCGCTAATGATGAACGTGTACCCGTCCGCCGACGTCGACGTGTCCGAACGAACAATCGAGGGGCTGGCCGCCGAGAAACCCAGCATCCGCAGCGTGGCACCGAAGACCACGGTGAGGGTAGAGGCGTCGGTCAAAGTCAGCGTCTTGTTGGTTCCCGCCGTGCCGTCACCCAGGGAGAAAGTGCCCATGGTCACGGTCACGTCGCCATCGACGTCCAGCGCCCCCGTGAGCGTCTTCGTGAAACCGGGCGCATCCACGATCAGGTGATTGAACGACTTCCCAGCCGCGTTGATGTTGGCGTCGCCGCCATCGAGCGTGAAGGTGCTTGTGCCGGGCGTAATGACGCTGGCCGCGCCGCACGAGAGATTCCCGCTGAGGGTGTGGGAGTAACTTCCCGCCTCCAGCGTCTCGCCTTCGCCGGTGTCGATGGTGAGGTGGGTCAGGTCGCAAGCGTCACCCGGCGCGAAGACGCCGTCGTCGATGGTCAGCGTTCCGTCGACGCGAAGCGTCGTGCCGCCCGGCGTGACAGCCTTGATGGCGGTCGAAGCAGCGCCGTTGTCGATGATCAGGTTGCCATACACGATCTGGCTGCCGCCGCCATACTGCGTCTGGACGGTGACGTTCGCGGTAAACGTGCCCTCGTATTCGACGGTGCCGCCGACCAGGTTCAGTGTATCGAACGTGCTAGGGAAGGGCGTTCCCGTGAGCGCACGCAGACGCAACGTGCCGCCGCTGGAAAGGTCCAGGCTGGACGTTCCCGACTCGGACACCGTGACGCACGAGATCACCGGCGTGCTCGACGTCGTCAGCGTGCCCCCGGCCATGGAGAGCACGGCGGCGGCGTTGCTGCAGTTCACCGTACCCGTGCCCCCAACGACCGCCGTGGAGGTCGTGATGCTGAGCGCCGTCGCGGCGGTGATGGTGAAGGTGCCCGTTCCGCTGAGCGTGACCGTGCCCGAAATGGTCACCGTTCCGCTTGCCGTAAGCGTCACGCCGGTGTTGATGGTGAGCGACCCCTGAACGTCGACTGTCGAGGGGTTGGCGGGTGCCGCGGTGACGATGCAGGTCTGACCATTGGGGATGGTGACCGTGTCAGCCGCGATGGGCACGGTGCCGCCGTCCCAGTTGTTCGCCGTGCTCCAGTTGTTGTTGGTGCCGCCGTAAGTGAAAGTCTTCGCTGCGGCGAACGCAGCGGAGTTGCCGCAAGCAAGTAGAACGAACAAAATGGGTACACGGATTCCCCACCGCCAGCCAAGCGGGAACCGGCTTCCGGGGCGGGAACGGAAAAGACACCAGACAGAACGAATGAAAAAGGGCATTCCTGGCGCTCCACACATTGGGTCAGAATCTTCGCCTGTCGGTCTTCCCTCACAACCGAGACGTTGCTACCCGTCACCCCGACCGGGTTCGCCCAGGTCGAGAACGGGGAGGCGTGCGAACGGCGGGCCTTTTGCGCCCAAGGCGCGACTTGGGCTTCATCGGCGCGACCTCACCCGCCATTTTCACGATCGCGCGGTCGTCGGGCGTCACGGGAAACGCGTAGACCGGAACGTGGCTGACACCAGTGACGGTCACCTGCCGAAAAGCCAGACGCTCCATCATTCGAGCGACGTCGCCGCGGTAGACCATTTCCCCGCAGGCGTCGCACACGCCCGTCGACACTCGTTCGAACACGGCGAGCACGGCGCCCCGCCACCGAAACGTGTTCGGACGAAGAACTTCGCGGACGCGCCCGCCGCACGCGTTGCATGGAGAGTATTTGCGAGTCATTGAGAGTCCGCCCGCATTTCCATCACGAAGTGACTTGTCAACACGTACCGCTCGGCGAGAAAACTCTCCTGGATGGTTTGAACTACCCGCGCCAGATCCTCGCCGCCGGTTTGATCCATCGATCCTCCTTCCATCCGGAATTGACGGACTCGCCGGCGCTTCGCTTCGCCTCGGCACCCCGCGCTCAATCTCACCTGAAGTCGATCACGAAACTCCCCAGTTCCGCCTGCCCGGCGACCCCGGACTGCTTGCGCAACTCGACCTCCACCAATGCCGGCGCGTTGGGGTTGGTGAAACCGTTGAACGCGCTGGTCTTCACCTGGAAAACGTTGTTCGCTCCGGAGAGCAACGACGACGCCACCGCCGTGCCGTTGACCTTGATCTGCGCCTCGTGCGGATCGCTGTTCGTGTCGCGCGTTTCGCCCACGAACTTCACCTGCGTCAGCGTCGGGTAGTCGGAGAAGTCCACCGCGAACCGCGAGACCACCGCGAACGTGCCGGTGGTGTTCGTGTAGACGGGGTTGCCGTCGTGCGTGAGCCGCAGTTTCGAGATCGGCTCCCACAGGCCGCCGCTGTTCTTCACCTCCACTTTTCCGGCGTTGTCGCGAATGCCGTAGCCGGTGGAGCCGGAGAGCGTACCAAAGTTCACGAACGTCCCCCGCACGAGCACGTCCTGCGAAACGTCGAGGCGAGCCTGCGGCGCGATGGTGCCGATACCGACGTTGCCCGTGGAGCCGATCCGCGCCCGCTCCACCCCGCCCGTGGACCACGCCAGCGTGTCGGCCCCCGGGCTGAACGCGCCCGTGTTGCCGTCGCTCAAGAGGGTCCACGCCGGCGTCGCGGCCGAGCCGAGCGTTCCGGCGGCGATTTGCGTGGCCGTGACCCGCAGCAACTCCCCACCGCCCACGGCCAGCGAGAGCATGTCTGCCCCAGCGTTGAAGATGCCGGTGTTGGCGTCGCTCAGGAACGACCACGCCGGCGCCGTCGCCGTGCCGGCCACCGCCGACGTGTTCTGCACCACCCCCGCGTTGTTCACCACCCGCATGGCCTCTGAGCCGCCCGCGGTGAACCCCAGACCGTTGGCTGACGCGCTGAACATCCCGGTGTCGCCGTCACTCAGGAAGGTGTAGGGCGGCACGACCATCGACCCCGCCATCGCCGCCGCGATCTGCAGGCTCCCCGCGCCGTTGATCACCCGCAGCGCCTCCGACCCGCCCACCGCCAACGAGAGCATGTCCGCCCCAGCGTTGAAGATGCCGGTGTTGGCGTCGCTCAGGAACGACCACGCCGGCGCCACCGCCGAACCGCCCACCGCGGCGGTGTTCTGCATCGCGCCCGCGTTGTTCACCACCCGCAGCGACTCCAACCCGCCGGCGGTGAACGCCAGCGTGTTGGCCGAGGGGTTGAACACCCCGGTGTCGGCGTCGTTCAGGAACGACCACGCCGGCGCCAACATCGAGCCGGCCACCGCGGACGTGTTCTGCACCGCGCCCGCGTTGTTCACTAGCCGCATCCCCTCCGTCCCGCCGGCCAGCAGGCCCAACTGGTTGGCCGCCGGCCGGTACAACCCCGTGTTCGCCTGCGACGTGAACCCCAGCCCGGCGGCTGCCACGCTTCCGTCGGCCGTTTGCACCGTCGTGGCGCTCATCGTGCCCGTGACCTTCGTGAGGCCGTTCACCTCAAACATGTTCCCGCCGGTCGGCACCGTTCCCACGCCCACCGTTCCGCCACTGCTTACCACCAGCCGCGGAGCGGCGCCGAAGTCCTCCACCCGGAAGACCTCCGCCGTCTGCGCGTTCCCCGCCCGCACCGTGAGCGGCGTCGTCGCCGCGCCCGCGCCGGAAACAAGTTGCG
>JACQVU010000183.1 GCA_016209585.1 Planctomycetota bacterium | reverse complement strand
TCGTGGCGCTGACGGCGGTGTCGGGGACCATCGGCTTCCTCACCAACTGGATCGCCATCAAGATGCTCTTCCACCCGCGCCGTCCGCTCCTGCGCGTCGGCCGGCGGGGCTTCGTGCAGGGGCTGTTTCCGAAGAACAAGGCGCTCGTGGCGCGCCAGGTGGCCGCCGTGGTGGCGGGCCGGCTGGTGAACGCCGCCGCCATCAAGGCGGTGCTGGCGGAGCGCGACGTGGCCGGGCAGGCCCGCCGCTGGGCGCAGGAGCGGTTGGCGGCGCTGTCGCGCGACGAGCGCTTCCGGCGCGATCTCTCGGACTGGCTCTACGTGAAGGTGGTGGACCTGACGCCGGTGGTCGCGCGCAAGGCGCACGAGGTGATCGATGAGTACATCGACAGCCGCGGGGCGCTGGCGCGGGGGGCGCTGCGCCTCGGCAAGACGCTGCTGGACATCGACGAAGAGGCCATCGCCCAGCGCCTGCGCACCCACCTCGACGACCGGGCCAACTTCGAGGGCCTTTTCGCCGACCTCTCCCGCGCCCTCGACCGCCTGCCCGACCACCTCGCGGCTGACCCCCGCGTCGCCGACTTCGAACGCTGGATGCTCGACCTCATCGACGCCCTCCTCCACCGCCTGCCGGTGGCTGAAGTGGTGCGCGAGCAGGTGATGAAACAGGATGAGGCGGAGTTCGAACGGATGGTCGACGCGGCCGGCGGCCGGGAACTGGCCTGGATCCAGATTCTGGGCGGCATCCTGGGCGCTATCGCCGGCGCCGGTCTCTTCTTCGTGATGTCGTGAACCGCGGCGCCGCGCGACTACCCGACCGCCGCCAGGAAGGCCAGCACGCCGCCGATCGCCGCCCCGGCTGAGAGCACCGCGCGGGCCTCGCGCCCCGTCCAACCGCAAAACCGCTGCCCCAGCGCCCCGCAAACCGCCACCGTCACGATCGCCGCCGCGGCCGACCAACCGAGCCATCCCAGAGCCATGCCGGCTGCGGCGGCGGGATCGGGAGCCGCTCCCGCCGCGACGCGGGCCGCCGCCACGGCCCCGGGCGGCATGCTGAACAGGAACACCAGGAACGGTCGGCCCACGTCGCGGCGCGCCGCGCCGGCCGATCCGCTCCGCCTCGGTCCACGCCGCCGCGCCGCGCCCCAGAGGTTCTCGCACGCCAAGTAGATGGCTGACACCGCCAAAAGCGCCCCCAGGCGCGGCGCGACGCCCGCGGCCCCCGCCAACAACCCGCCCCCAACGCCGGCACGGAAGGCTCCCAGCCAGACCGCGCCCGCGGCCGCGCCCGCGCCGCCGGCGCCCATGGCCGCGAACGTCAAGGCGGCGTCGCGGACGCGCGCGCACGAAAGCAGCGCCGCGAGCACGAACACCGCCACCGCCGCCCCGCCGAGCGCGTCGCGAAAGGCCTCGAAAGCGGCGAGCGGTTCGCGCCGCCCGCCCGTCGCGACACCCGCGCGTGGGGCGGCGTGGTCGTCGGCGGCTCCCCGTGGCGGACTCGCCGGCGCGCCGTCGGCGGAGGGCGCGGAGGCGTCGTCGAACACGAAGGTAGACTTGGCGCCGGGGCCGCTGCTCTTGATGGTCGTCTCCGGCTCGACCGGCCAGAGTTTGAAAGTCGGGCCTTGTGGCAGCGGTTCGAATCTTCCCTCCAGGAAGTCCACGCGATAGAACAGGTCGCGCTCCACGTAGCCGCCCACCCAGCCCTTGGCCGTGGCGGCGCGCAACGCCAGCCGGTGATCGGGCGGCTGGCGCTGGAGGAGGTCGTACCGGAACTCACACCTCGTGAGCGGCGCGGTGCTCTGATACCGGATGTCGAACTCGGCCTCCAGCGGCAGATCGCACCCGGTTTCGGGGCGGGAGAGCAGGCGCGCGTCGTCGACGGTCGGCGCCGCCGGGCCGGCCGGGCCGAGCGCCACGACCAGCGCGCTGATCCAACCGGAGAACTCGTCGATCCTGGAGCGGATGTCGGCCAGCGTCAGGCCGTCGGCGCCGTTCGCCAGTGTCTCGTACTCGTTCACGACGCGGTAGAGCGTGTTCACCGGCAGCGCCAGGCGAAGCGAGAGGGCGTTGCCGGAGCACGCCATGACCGCGCGGCCGAGGATCAGGTCGGCTGGCGCTTCCACGCGCGCCGGTTTCCCCGCGAAGGTGAAACGCAGCGTCGAGAGGCCGGTGAGGCTGATCTCGTCAATCTGCCCGGCGGCGTGGACCTGGAGGGAGAGGAAGTGGGGGGCGGCCACCTCGGCGAAGGCGTCGTAGTGCAGCGTCACCTCGTCGGCCGGGTCCGCGCTGGGCGCGGCGAGAACCAGGCGCACGGTCATGGGCACGCGGGTCGATTCGTCAAGTTCGTAGTACTCCACGTCCAGCGCCGCGACCCGCGTGGGAAGCGGGCCGGTGGCGTCGGCCATCGTCACCCGCTCCAGGAAATAGGTCTCGATCTCCCGCTGGTGGAGGCGGACGGTGCGCTCCGTCGGCTCGCGGTACTGCTCGCGCTCGTCCCGCAGTTGGGGAAAGACCAGCACCAGGTCCACCAGGTTGACGTGCAGCGTG
Organism: Planctomycetota bacterium; assembly: GCA_016209585.1. GTDB lineage: Bacteria > Planctomycetota > UBA8742 > JACQVU01 > JACQVU01 > JACQVU01. The sequence continues at coordinate 4,105 of JACQVU010000183.1, read as the reverse complement.
AACCGAATCTCGCCGCCGGCGCGCTCGATCTCGCCGACCGAGACCATGTCGGTGTGCGCCAGGGCGAGACGCGCCGGCGCCAGCAGGAGCAGCGCCACCAGAGCCCCCGCGCGCGCCGCCGGTATGGGAAGAAGCCTAAACATGGACAGACACGATATGCGGGATTTTGAGTTTCCCCATCTTTATCCTGTCTATCCTGCTCATCCATGTGAATCGTGCGGGCAACGTCCATCGGCGCGGCGCTCGCGGTGGATCGGGCGGCGGTCAGAACTCGTCGCCCTCGCCGTCGGCCGCCGGAACCGGCACGGGCGCTTGCTTCCCGTCGCCGGGCGGCGCCGTGGGCGCCGGAGCGGCGGCCGCGCGGTCGATGGTGAAGGAGTCGAACTCCTGACCGTCCACGTCAATCGCCGTCACTTTCAACTTCCCCGGCGAGTAATCCACCCGCGTGAAGTGGTGCACCTTCTTCTGCAACACGGTGTACTCGGTGGCCGTTCCCAGTTCGTACAACCCCGCTCCGCCGCCGGCGGTGAGCACGTAGTTGACCCCTTCCTCCCGGGCGCGCACGTAGTGGTGGTCGTGACCGTTGAAGACCACGTCGGCGTGGGAGCGCGCCAGCATCCGGCCGAAAAGGATGCGCATCATGTGGTGGTCGGTGGTCCGGCTCTTCTGCGTGCCGTGGGGCGGGTGGTGGAAGAAGACCAGCCGGAAATCGGCGGTCTGGGCGGATTTGAGGTCGGCTTCCAGCCAGGCGCGCTGCTTGGCGTCGGTGCGCCAGGGGAAGTTGGTGTCGAACGCCGCCAGGTGCACGCCGCCGTACTCCATGCTGTAGCAGCGCTCGGGAAGGACCCCGTTCTCGGGCAGTGAGAGCAGGCGGAAGTAGAGATCGGCGTTGTTCTCGTGGTTGCCCAGGCAGGTGTAGTAGGGCGCGCTGCGGCCCAGGTCGCCGATGACCTCGAAGAAGGTCTTCCAGTCTTCCGATTTGGTGCCGGAGGCGATCATGTCGCCGGTGTTGAAGATGAAGCGCCGGTCCGGGACCAATTTCTGGATCTGCGCCGCGACCTTGCGATGGACCTCGTGCCCGCCGCGGGTGTCGCCCATGACCACGAAAGAGAAGGAGTCGCCCCGCGATGGCGCCGTCCAGAAAGCGCCGGGCGGCTCCTGCCGGCCGGGGACTTCGGCGCGGAAGAAGCACCGGGTATTGGCCTTGAGACCGGTCAGCCGCACGCTGTGGATGCGGCGCGGCTCGGTTTCGGCGGCGACCTGGTCCAGGCGATCCGCCGCGCGACCGTACGCCACCTTGCCGGCGGCGGGCGTCGCGGTCACCCAGTTGATCACGGCGCCGTCGGTGGTGGTCGCGCCGATGTAAGGCGGCGCGTTCCAGGTGATGTCGTCGTCCGGCGCCGCGCGAAGCGGCGGGGCGCACACCATCGCCCAAAGGGCGGCGGAAAGCAGGGCGGCGTAAGCCCTCGGGCGGAGAAGATCGCGGAAGATCGGAACGCGGCGGCGCGGGAAAGTAGGCATGGTCGTACCCTCCGGTTGCCAACGGGATGCGCGGGGGGCATTATATCCCAGCCATGCCGCGCACGGTCATCACGGGAGGGGCGGGGTTTCTCGGCTCGCACCTCGCCGACCTGTTCATCGAGAAGGGCCACGACGTGGTGGTGCTTGACAACCTGAGCACCGGCAACACCGACAATATCGCCCACCTCGCCGGCCACCCGCGCTTCACCTTCATCCACCACGACGTGACGGAGTACATCTTCCTGGCCGGGCCGGTGAACTACATCCTGCACTTTGCCTCGCCCGCCTCGCCCATCGACTATCTGAAACTGCCTATTCAGACGCTTAAGGTCGGCTCGCTGGGCACTCACAAGGCGCTGGGGCTGGCGCGCGCCAAGAACGCGGTCTTTCTCCTCGCCTCCACGTCGGAGGTGTACGGCGATCCCCTGGTGCACCCGCAGCACGAGGATTACTGGGGCAACGTGAACCCCATCGGCCCGCGTGGCGTCTACGACGAGGCCAAACGGTTCGCCGAAGCCATGGTGATGGGCTACCACCGCACCTTCGGCATGGACACCAAGATCGTCCGCATCTTCAACACCTACGGGCCGCGCATGCGCCTCGACGATGGCCGCGCCCTGCCCGCCTTCGTCTCCCAGGCCATTCGCGGCGAACCCCTCACCGTCTTCGGCGACGGTTTACAGACCCGCAGTTTCTGCTACGTGGGCGACTTGGTCGATGGCATCTTCCGCCTGCTCATGTCCGGCGAGCACGAGCCGGTGAACGTGGGCAACCCCGCCGAGATCACCATCATGGATTTCGCCCGCGAAATCCTCGACATCACCGGCTCGAAAAGCCCCATCGCCCACCGCCCCCTGCCGGTCGACGACCCCCGGGTCCGGCAGCCCGATATCAGCAAGGCCCGCGCCCTGCTCGGCTGGGAGCCGAAAATCGGTCGCCGCGAGGGGCTGTCGAAAACCATCGCCTATTTCCGCGACCGGCTCGACGGCCGCGGCGCGGCCCCGCCCGGCGGCGGACGCGCCGGCGCTACTCGTCCACGTTGATGCCGTTGGCGCGCAGATAGTAGCGCAATTGCGCCTCGTTGAGCGTGTCGGCGAAGCGCGCTTCGCCCGCCTTGTAGTTGGCGTCGTCCTGGTGGTTCCGCCCCAGCACCACGAAATCGGTCGTCTCGCTGATCTGCGGAACCACCTCCCCGCCGGCGCGCGTGATCCACTCCGTTAACTTGCGCTTGCGCGCGTCGTTGGCGTCCTCCGGGAGGCGGCTACCCTCCTTCTCGAACGTCCCCGCGAAAACGAACGACCGTTCGAGAAAGATCTTCACCAGAGGGTCGTCCTCCGGCCGGTAGGACACGGCCTGCTCCACCGTGGGGATCGTGAGGTACCAGTCGACCAGTTGCCCGTCCTGGAAATTCAGCGTGTAGTACATGTAGTCGCCGCCGTTGAATTCGCGGTACTTCCACCGCGGCGACCGCACCGCCTTGTGGGGGTGATCCACCATGGAGTTGGGCGGACCCAGCAGGTTCTCGACCTCTTCCAACGTCATTCCCGACCGCAACAACTGGCGCAACTCGAACTCCCGCACCTTGCCGTGCCGGCGCAGGTAGTTCATGCGGTCGTCGTCCGTCGTCTGGTCGAAAAAGCCCAGCCTCGCCTCCTCTTCGTCGGCGCGGAACAGCGCCAGGTACCGGGCGAACTGCGGCGCCGCCGGCTTCCCAGCCGCGCGAGAGGCCCCCGGCGCCGGCGCCTTAGCGGCCGCCGCGGACCCCGCCTTCGCCTCGCCCTTCACCGGCGTCGCGATGCCCGTCTCAAGGAGCGTGGTGTCTTCCTTCTGCTCCGCCACCTCCTCACCCCCACAGGAGGCCGACACCAGGGCGACCACGCCGGCGACGAACCACCAAGCGCCCGCCCGCCACAACGGGGCGCGAGCGATATGAAGCCGCGACATGGGCAGAAACTCCGACCGCGAAACCGCCAAAGGGAGGGCCAGCAGACTCCCCTGTAGCCTATACCCCCGGACGGGGAAAGACAAGCGCCTGGAGCGTGACGGGTGCTTGTCCGATATTGCGACGCGCGGCCGGAACAGGAGCCGCGAGCGTCAGCGACCGGCTGCGGGGCGTGGGGCGTAAGGCGAAACAGGAGATGGGTCTCAGCGACCGGCCGAGTCCGCCCCGAAGGGGCGACGGACGGTAGCCACGGGTGGAGCGCCGGCCGCCGCCAGACGGACGGCGCGGAACCCGTGGGGAGAGGAATCGGTGTGTCACGCTGCCCCCGAAGGGGGCAGAGGAAGCCCGCGGGCGTCAGCGACCGGTCCGCCCTCACGGGCGCGCTACCAACGGAACCGCCCGGCGAAACAGGAGCCGCGAGCGTCAGCGACCGGCCCGCCGCCACAGGAGCCGCGAGCGTCAGCGACCGGCCCGGCGAAACAGGAGCCGCGAGCGTCAGCGACCGGCCCGCCCTCACGGGCGCGCCCCTCGCCCCTCGCCCCTCGTCCCGCGCTCCGCGCCCCGACGCCCTCACGGGCGCACTACCAACGGCCCCGTCCGCCTCTCTCCCCATCTCGCCGTCAGCCGTCACGCCTTTGCCCG
>JACQVU010000160.1 GCA_016209585.1 Planctomycetota bacterium | reverse complement strand
GTGCCCGTACTGCGACTTCAACTCCCGGCCGGTCGAGAGCGTTGGAGAAACCGGAGACTTCGTCACCGCGCTCTGCGCCGAGATCGACCGGCTGCCCGACGACTTCCAACCGGAGACCATCTACGTCGGCGGCGGCACCCCCACGCTGCTGGCGGAGGGGGAGATCGCGCGGCTCCTGGCGCGGCTGGCGGGGCGCTTCGGCGACCTGGCGGGGCGGGAGGTGACGGTGGAGGCGAATCCGGGAACGGTGACGCCGGGCAAGTTGGCGCGGTTGCGGGAGGGGGGGGTCTCGCGGTTGTCGATCGGGTTGCAATCGTTCCGTGACGACCTGCTGGCCACGCTGGGCCGCGGCCACTCGGCGGGGCAGGCGCGAGAGGCGTTCGAACTCGCGCGAGGGGCCGGGTTCGACAACGTCAATCTCGACGTGATCTTCTCCGTGCCCGGGCAGCGGCCCGCGGAGTTCGCGGCTGACCTTGCCCGCGTGGCCGCGCTGGCGCCGGACCATCTTTCCGTCTACTCGCTGATCTACGAACGCGACACGAAGTTCGGGCGGAGGTTGCGCGACGGGGCGATCACGCCGGTCAGCGACGACGATGACGCCGCGATGTATGAGCAGGCGTGCGAGTTCCTGCCGGCGGCGGGGCACGGGCGTTACGAGGTGTCGGCGTTCGCGTGGCCGGGTCGCGAGTGTCGTCATAACCTCTGCTATTGGGAGTACGAACCGTATCATGCCTGTGGCCCCGGCGCGTGGAGTTTCGACGGCCGCGCCCGCCGCCTGCGCCACAAAGACCCCGGCCGTTACGCCCGCGAGACGCTGGCGGGGGACGACGGCGTGGCGGAGATGGAGAGGCTGACGCCGGATCAGATGGTTTCCGAGATGCTCCTGCTGGGGTTGCGCATGACGCGCGGCGTGGACCTCGTCGCGTTCGAGCGCCGCACCGGCCACGGCTTCACCCAGCGGTTCGGCCCGAAAGTCGATGAACTCACGCGCGCCGGGCTGGTAGAAACCGTCGGCGGCCGGCTGCGGCTCACGCGCCGCGCCTGGCCGCTGGGCGACGCGGTGACCGTGGAACTGATGGCGGGGGCGGAGCGATGAGCGACCAGGACGCCAAACGCGCGGGGGGCGACGCGAACCGTGAAGGCCTCGCCGGGGGGCAGGCCGCGGCTGGGGGCGCGGCCGAGGACGCGCTGGAGCGCACGCCGGCCACCGCGCGGTTGCCGGCGCCGGTCGCGCCGGGCGGGGCCGCCCCCGGCGCGCGCGCCCGGGAAGACGGGAAGACGGGAAGGCGGGAAGGGAGGGAAGAGCGGGAAGGGCGGGGCGCGCCGCGCGGCTACCGCGTCATCCGGGATCTCTCCACGGGTCCGGATCGCGAGCGGCTGCTGGCGCGCCGGGTGAGCGACGACGTTCGGGTGGAGTTGGAGCGTTACCCGGCGCTGAACTCGGCCGAGGCCGCGGCCGCACGCGAGGACATCGCCCGCTGGCGCGCGGCGGGAGGGAACGCGGCGCACGTGGACGCGATCATCGACGCGCGGCTCACGGGCGGTGAACTCTCGATCGTCCGGTCAGCCGACCGCGGCGTGCCGCTGGAACGGCGGATACGGGAAGAGGGCGGCCTGTCGCCCGACGGAGCCGTGGCGCTGGTCCTCGGCCTGTGCGACTCGCTGCGGCTGCTGGCTCGCCGGAACCTGTTCCACGGCGCCATCTCCCCCGCGGCGGTGATCTTCCGCGCCGGCAAAGCGGTTCTCACGGACGGTTTCTGCCGGCCCGTGGGGCGCGAGCGGCTGTCGCTTTTCGACAAACACGGTCTGGGATTCCATCCTCCGTTCTACACGGCGCCGGAATGCCAGACGGCGCCCGCGAAGAAGAGCGCGGCGCGGGACGTGTACGCCCTGGGGTGTCTGCTCTTCCGGCTGCTTGAAGGGCGGCCGCCCTTCACCGCCCCCACGGCGTTCGAGGTGATGGCGCTGCACGCCGAGGCCCCCGTGCCGCGCCTCGCGGCTCCGGGTCTCGTTCCCGTGGCCCGGGCAGCGGCCCAGGGGCTGATCGAGGCGATGTTGCGCAAGCGGGCCGGCGAGCGGCTCGTGAACTACGACGATCTCTACGCCCGGCTGGTGGGGCTGCACCGGCTGATCCTGGAGGCGCGGGATCCCGCGGCCGCCGCCACGCCGGTGGCCACGCGCGACCGCATCGACGACTTTCTGGCGCGCCACCCGTCGCCGCGCCGGAGGAGGCGGCGCCGTCGCTTCCGCGCCCTGGCGCGCCGGCTTCCGGCGGCGCTGGCTGGCGGACTCGTTCTGGCGCTGGCGGCCGTGGGCGCTCACCGCTGGGCGCTGGGAACGGGCGGTCGGGCCGGAGGGGAGTCCCCGGTCCGCGCGGCTTCACCGTCGCCGGGCGCGGCGGTGGCGGCCGAAAAATACGACGGCGCGGTGGCGCGGCGGCTGGCGGAGGAACGCCTGCGGGCGGCCCTCGACCGCTTCGCGTTCCAGGGAGACGCCGCCGGCGCGCGCGCGGCGCTGGCGGCCTTCGCCAGGGAGCACCCGGAGTGGGCCGCGGCGCTGGACGCGAGCGGGCGGCTCGAAGAGATAGACCGCCACGCCGCCGCCGAGGCCCGTCGCGGCCGGCGCCACGCGCTGGAGTCGGCGGCGGCGTTGACCGACGCGGGCGAGACCGCCCTGGCATGGGCCGCCCTGGAGCCGCTGGGAGGCGCGGACGGTTCGCGACCGGACGAGGAAGTGGCCGCGGCGCGCGCCGGAATCGAAAGCGCGGCGGCTCAGCGCCGCGACGATACGCTGCGGGAGGCCGACCGCCTGGCCGCCGCCGCCGCGGGCGCGGGCGCGGCGCGCGAGGCGGGGGCACGGCCGGACTATCCCGCGGCGTTGGAGAGGCTCACGGCCGAGCAGGAGCGGACGTTGCCGGCGCTCCGGCCGGCGCTGGCGGCGCGGGCGCGGGAGATCGCCGCGACCATGGACGCCGCGGCTGAGGCGGCGGCAACCTCCCGGAAGGAGGCGGAGTCGCCCGCGCCGGCCGGCGCGGCGCCCACGGACCCCCGCGGGTTCATCACAGAGGTGGCGGAGCACGTCCGGCGCGGCCGGTACGTGGAGGCCAAGCGTCTCACGGCGTCGGCCAACCTCGGCGGCCGCGAGGCGGACCGCCGCGCCAGGTTCCTGTACTTCTGGATCGTGCTGGAAGAGCGCCTTTTCGCGGGACCGGGCGCGGGACCGGGACCGGGCGCCGGGGCGGCCGGGAGCGCCGCCGGTGAAAGAACCCGCCCCGCGCGCCGATCGGTGATCGCGTCTGACATCTTTCCTCCCGGCCATCCGCTGGCGGCTGAGAGGAACCTGGTGGTCTCCCGCGTGGGGACGGACGCGCTCACGCTTCGCGATCCGCGCACCGGCGCCGAGCGGGTGGTCCCGCTGGCCGACGTGCCTGATCCCACGTTGTACGACGCCTTGCGGGGGCTGGCGGACGCCGACTCTGACGACGCGGCGCTGGGGCTGTTCGCCTTCGCGCGCTTCCGGGGTCTCACGGCGCGGGCGGAGAGCGCGCGGGCGGACGTCATCCGCCTGGACCCCGCCAACGCCGAGAAGTTGGCGGAGTTCGACGCGGCGCTGAACTTCCTCCGGAGCGGGAAGTAACCGCCGGCGACGAGCGCGCCGCCCGGCGCGGTCGCCCTCGCCCTCGCCCTACTCCCTCGGCTCCGGAAACGGCCAGGTTGGGCCGATCTCGGCCAGCGCGTGCCGCGCGCCGAACGCCGCCGACACGGGCGCGAGCGTGGCGTGCACGCGCTCCAGCCGGGCGAGGTCGGAGGGCTTGTCGATGAGCACCGTCCAGTCGAACCGGTGCGCGCCCGCTTCCCACTTCACCACCTTCACCCGGAAACGCTCCGGCTGACGGCGGATGAACCAGGTGACGTGCTCGCGATCCGGGGGTTCGGTGGCCACGCGGGCGGCCAGCAGCAGCGTTTCGGTGCGGACCACTTCGCACTCGAACCCGGGGGGCGCAGTCCAACGCTCGATCCCCACGTGGTCCATCTTTCCCGCGCGGGCGCGAAGGAGAAAGTCCTCCAGCATGGCCGGGTCGATGAACGGGGAGTCGGCGTTCACCCTTATGGTCCACGGCGGCGGCGTTTTCCCCAGCGCCAGCCGGAACCGTTCCAGCACGTCGGCCTCCGGCCCGCGGACGACGCTCACCCCCGCCTCGCGGCCGACGCGGGCCGGCGGATCGTCAACCGGCTGGTCCGGGACCGCGAGCACCACCCGCTCCGGCGGCAACAGCGTGGCGAGCCGGGCGATGACGTGGGCCACCACCGTGCGC
>JACQVU010000159.1 GCA_016209585.1 Planctomycetota bacterium | reverse complement strand
TGGGCGATGATGCAGAAGTTGCGGAGGTGGGAGAGATCAGCCATGCGCCGCGCCGTCGCCTTCACCGGGCCCCAGCTGGCTCGTCCGCGCGTCGGATCGGCCAGCGGCGGCCGCCCAGCGCCAGCACGTACCGCCCCGGCGCTTCGGCGCTCTCCTCTTCGATGAAGTCGGCGAGTCGCAGGTAGGCCGACTTGCGGAAGCCGGTGCGCTCGGCGACCGCCGTGGAGCAATAGAGCCGGCCGTTCAATTCCAGGCGCAGCGTGGCGGGGTCCAGAGGCTCCTGGTGGCCGGTGTTCAACGTGAGCCGCAGCGCTTCGCCGCCGCCGGCGCCCGCTTCGGCCTGAAGGGCGAAGACCAGGTAGGGGGTGTCCTCCGGGACGAAGGGGAAGCGCTGGCCGCGCATCTGAACCCACCATGCGCCGTCGCGGAAGCCGGCGATGCTTTGGTGAAAGAGCGCCACGACCTCTTCATGTACCATCGGCGCGCCCTGGAAACACCAGTTCCCTTCCCGGTCCATTTCGAGCGGGAAGCCGGCGATCATGTCCGGAATAGACAGGGCGTCAGGCATGGGGAGGGGGACGGGCACGGAACGCGCCGGTTCGGCGCCGGCGCGGGGTGCTGACCGCTGGCCGTTGGAACCGGTTGTCAGGCCGTGATCCTGACGTTGTTGTGGAGGAATTCCGGCGCGAAGTCGGCGCCATTCGGCCAGACCAGCGTATGAAACTCGGTATGGATACGAAACTGCCTGAAGAACTCCAGGTCGCGCAGCGGCTCAAACACCGGTCCGCGCAATTCAGAACCGAGATCGATCTCGCCCGCCGTGCCGTCCCGAAAGCGAAGCCAAACGACATGGCCACCGATGTGCCGCGCTTCAAGAACATGATAATCCATCGTACTCACTCCAGTGGAGCGATCCGGTTCAGCGGTTGTCCCGCGCGGGCAAGCCGCCAGTTCTCAAGCAATTCTGGCTTATGGAAATCCGCCCATTCAAGGACGTGCCGCAAGGCGCGCGCTGGGAAACGGCCGGTTACACGGCCACTCTCGATCTCTACCGTGACTTCATGCTCGCCGTAGACGGCGTGGAAGTGTGGCAAGCCGTGCTCAGTATAGAACATACCGATGACGATTCCAAGGAAGCGTGAAATCTCAGGCATTGAGAAGCGACGGCGGCGTGGCCGAGCACGGATGTCCCGCGGCTTCACGGCGCGGGACCAAGCACGATCTCCGCCAGGTTCGCGATCCGCTCCGTGTAGAGGCGGTTCACGCTCTTCAGAAGCGCCAGACGGTTGGCGCGCAGGCGCTGGTCCTCCACGCTGACGAACACCTTCTCGAAGAAGGCGTGCAGCGGCGGAAGGAGCGCCAGGTATTCGAGCGACGCAGCCACGTACTCCGCCCGCCCGACGCGGGCACGGACGCCGGGGGCCACCCGTTCGAAGGCCGCGTGGAGCGCCTGTTCCTCGGGTTGCGCCAGGCGGGCGGGGTCCAGGAGGAACTCGTCGGGCGAGCCGCGGGTGATGTTGTGCGTGCGGTTGATCAACGTCACCAGGTCGAGCCAGCGGGGATGGGTGGACAACTCCGCCAGCGCGTCGAGGCGGCGGTGAACGTCGCACACGTCGTCGAACCCCGCGGCCAGCACGGCGCGGACGTAGTCGTGGGGGCGGCCCGCTTCAAGAGCGGTCTGCGACACCCGCTCGCGCAGGAACGCCAGAACCTCCGCCTCGAGAGCGTCGCCTTCCAGTCGGCGCGACGCCTTCTTCTTCGATTTGGCGTCGTCGCCCTCCGCCGCCGCGGGCCCGGGCGTGGGAAGACGCTGCTGGGCGCAGGTCTGCATCGCCTCCCTGACCGCGCGCCTCAAGGAGAACGGCCTCGCCGTGTCGCGCGCGATAGCCAGGATTCCCAGCGCGTACCGGCGCAGTTTGTAGGGATCGGCTGAGCCGGTGGGAATAAGGCCGAGGGCGAAGCAGCCGACGATGGCGTCGAAGCGCTCCGCCAGGGCGAGGGCGCGGCCGGCGGGCGTCCTCGGCAGGGCGCTGCCGCGGCCGGAAGGAAGGTAGTGTTCGCGGATGGCTACGCCCACGTCGGCGGGTTCGCCGCCGACGCGGGCGTAATGGTCGCCCATGATCCCTTGCAGGTCGGGGAACTCGCCCACCATTTCGGTGGCAAGATCGCATTTCGACAACTCGCCCGCGCGGCGCGCGCAGGTCATCACGGCGTGGTCGTACCCGAGCGTGGAGGCGCACCAGGACGCAAGCCCCGCCAGCCGTTCCGTCCGAAGGGCCATCGTGCCGAGGCCATGCATGTAGATGATCTGGGAGAGATCTCCCCGCCGCAGATCGAGCGTGCGCTTGCGATCCTCGTCCCAGAAGAAGCGCGCGTCGGAAAGGCGCGCGCGCAGCACGCGTTCGTTCCCCGCGCGGATTGCGCCCGACGGGTCGTCCTTGCGGTTGCTGATGGCGATGAACCTGTTGTCCAACCGCCCGTCCGAACGGAAGACGGGAAAGTAGCGCTGATGCTTGCGCATGGCGCTGACCAGCACGGGCGCGGGCACGTCGAGGAAGGCGGCGTCGAACGAGCCGACGACCGCGCCGGGGAACTCGACGAGGTTGGCGACTTCGTCCGCCAGGTCGCCCACGAACGCCGCGACATCCGCGCCGAGGTCGTCCGCCGCGCGCGCGAGGGCGTCGCCGGACAAAGCGCCCATGCGCTCGGCGACGAGGCGCTCGATGGACGCACGCCGCTCAGGCCCTGCGACGATGACGAACCGCTCGCGCAGCGCGTTCACGTAAGCGTTCCAGTCCGCCGTTGAAAGCGACACCGCGCCCGGCGCGAGGAACGGGTGGCCGTGCGTCACCCGGCCGGCCGGCACGTCGCCCATTCGCAGCGCAACCACGTCGCCACCGAGCAACGCCAGAACGGAGCGAATGGGCCGCGCGAAGACGAGGTCTTTCCCGGCCCAGTGCATGGACTTGGGAAAGCCGATGCCGCGAACGAGCGCACCGAGCGCGTCGGGAAGCAGTTCGGCTGCGGGGCGACCGGCGCGGCGCACCACGGCGGTGAGATAGTCGGCCTCGGACTTGCCTTTCTTCACTTTCTTCACCACCATCTGGGATTCCGACAGTTCGTACCGACGCAGAAAACCCTCCCCCGCGGGCGTGAGCGCGCCGTTCCGGTATGCCGCCGCTGTCGGCGGCCCGATCACCTCTTCTTCCACGTCCGGCTGGCGGGCGGCGACGTTTTCAACGAACAGCGCGAGGCGTCGGGGCGTGCCGGCCACCCTACCCTCTCCCCGGTCAAGACGTAGCGCATCGAACATCTTGACTGCGCCGATCGCAAGGTGCTCCAGCGCCGGCGCGATATAGGAAGCCGGAATCTCTTCTGTTCCGATTTCGAAGAGGAGGTTCAGGGGCATGTTGCTCGGTTCGCGCAGGGTCAGGCGTCGTCGGTACGGGTTTGCCGGGAGCCGATGATCGAAGCGACATGATCGACCAGCGCCTTCACGCGTTCTACTTCGGTGGGGCGCGGATTGGGAATGGCGGGGAGATTCTGTTCTTTCCCTTCATAACGGAACGTCACGGCAAATGGAGAATAGAACTGAAGGGAGCGGAATTGCTCGATGTCTCGTCCGGCACTGGCCAGCATGTCGAAGAGCACGCTCAGGTTGTGAGTGTATGGAAACCGTCCTCCGAAGACCGCAATCCACGCTTTGAGGCTCTTTTCCACTGCTTGCTGAGCATGAAACCCGAACACAGCATCGACGAAGAAGTTCGAGTCGATCATGCCCGATAGCGCGAGGAGATCCTCCTGCGCCTTCGCAATCAGCATCTCCGCTTCGTCACGAACGCTCATACAGCACCCGTCCTTCCTCCACCGCCCGGACGACGACGTGGTTCACCCCGTCGCGCCACTTCTCGAACTCAGCCACGCTGTACAGCAATATGTCGTGAGGAACGCCGGTCCCTTGCAGCGCGGTGTAGATACGGTTCACCTCGTCGATCCACTTGCGCGTCGGGCTGAACGGCTCGTCGACCACGACCATGAGGTCGATGTCGGAATCGGGTCGCGGCGTGCCGCGCGCGCGCGAGCCGAACATAATGATCCGGCGCGGATGCACCGCATCCACGATCTTCCTCACCATCGACGCGAGCAGTTCTTCCGTGACCGGCGGGCATTGGTACCGCATGGCTGACTCCCCACCCAATATACTTCACCCTCCACTGGGCTGGGAACAGCGTATCGCGCGGCGCGCGGCGGGTGCGCGTCCGATACGGCGACCGCCCGCGGCGTGCAAGAGCCGGGTCTCAGCTGACAACACAGGCTTTCTCATGGAAGTTCCGCCGTGAGGTGGTCAGCCACAGACGCCCTCACGGGCGCGCCACGAACAGGCGACGAGAGTTTCGGTTCTCAAGAATTGTTCTTGCCTTCCGCTATTCCTTGGTATAGTATTCGTGCGTGACATGAATCGGTGGCCTCCAGCGGCAAGGAGTTTCCGTGCACGACCTCACCGATCGCCAGCAGGAAGTGTTTCGGTTCATGGTGGAGTCCGCGCGCGACCGGGGTTTTCCTCCCACCGTGCGGGAAGTGCAGGCCGCCTTTGGCTTCCGGTCACCGAAGGCGGTCACTGACCACCTGCGCGCGCTCCAGCAGAAGGGGTACGTGAGGATCGCGCCGCGCAAGGCCCGTGGGATGGAGTTCCTGCGGCGGCCGGTCGGGGAGCACGGGGGTGGCTCCGTGCGCGCGGGCGGCGGGGGCTTCGGCGGTCGCGGCACGGTCTTTGGCCGTGCCCGGTTTCGGGGCGGAGGCGGGAGCGGGGCGGGGTTTTCGCTGCCTCTCCTGGGCCGTGTCCGCGCCGGCATGCCGGTTCTGGCGGAAGAAAACCGGGAGGGGGCGGTGTCGGTGGACCCCGGTTTCTTCCGGGAGCGCCCCGACTTCGCGCTGCGGGTGGTGGGCGACTCGATGAGCGAAGGCGGGATTCTCGAGGGCGACGTGGTTCTGGTGCGGTTGACCCACGAAGCCAAGAACGGCGACACCGTGGTGGCGATCACCGACGACAACGCCACGGTCAAGGTCTTCCGGCGGGTCGGCCAGCGGGTGGAATTGCACCCGCGGAACGCCGCGTTCAAGCCGATCGTCATTGAAAAAGACCCGACGTTCCGGATCGTCGGGCGCGTGGTGGGCGTTCTTCGCGCGACGTGACACGCCGGCGGTGAAGTCGTAACACTCTGGGAATAAGTAACTTATGGCGCATGCCATGAAATATGGCGCGCTTCCGCCAGTTTTTTGGCATAATAAATGGAGAGGCGCCGGGAGTGCCTGACTGGTTTTCTTCTTGATGCAGTGGCTGGGAGGCGGACAATTGCTCCCTCGGATCCGGGCGCGAACCAACCGGGTCTTCGTGCGTAGAGGGGCGTTGGCGACGAGATGAAGGCGGCGTCAGGGGTTCAGGGGTGGGGGATGAAGACTGAGGCGATGGTGGCGACGCGGGTCTGCCCGTCGATCCTCTCGGCGGATTTCGCCCACTTGGCGCGCGACGTGGCCGCGGTCGAGCGCGCCGGCGCCGATATGATTCATGTAGATGTGATGGACGGCCAGTTCGTGCCGAACATCACCATCGGCCCGGTAGTGGTGAAGGCCATGCGCGCCGTCACCACTCTTCCCCTGGACGTGCATTTGATGATCGTGGACCCGGAACGTTACGCGGGGGACTTCGCGCGGGCCGGGGCCGACCTCATCTCGTTTCACGTCGAAGCGCCGGCAGCGACGGACCCGGCGCGGGTCATCCGCCATATCCGGGCGCTGGGCAAGCGGCCAGCCTTGGCGCTGAACCCGGACACGCCGGTGGAGCGCGTGGAGCCGTTCGTGCCGCTGGTGGAGATGGTGCTGGTGATGAGCGTGTTTCCGGGTTTCGCCGCGCAACGTTTCATCCCCGCGGTGCTGGAGCAGGCGCGGCGGCTGCGGTCCGCGTTCCCGGACCTGGAGATCGAGATCGACGGCGGGGTCTCCGAGCGAACCGCCGCGGCCGCCCGGGAGGCGGGGGCCAACGTGCTGGTGGCTGGTTCGGCGATCTTCGGCGCTCCGGACCCGGCGGCGGCGCTGCGGGCGATCCGGGCGGCGGCGCTTTCGGGGGCGGGCGGCGGGGTGTGACGGGGGCGCTCAGAC
>JACQVU010000157.1 GCA_016209585.1 Planctomycetota bacterium | reverse complement strand
GCGTAGATCTTGGTGAACCCGGCCGCGTCGCGCCCCGTCCAGGCCGCGGCGCCCTCGCCGTACCGGGCCACCTCCGGCCGCATGAGCGTGTAGGGCGAGCGCACGCCCAGCACCTCGAACTCTCCGCGGCGCAGCCGCCCGCGGGCCTCGCCCGTCACGCGGTGTTGCGAGGAGCCGATCAGCGCCTCCAGGTCGCGGGCGGCCGGGTCCAGCCAGAGGCCCTCGTGCAGCAGTTGGCCGTAGAATTCGCCGGCTTGCCGCTTCCAGTACTGCTGCCACTTGGTGAGCACCAGTTTCTCCAGTTCGCGGTGGGCGCGGATCAGCATGAGCGGCGCCGGCGCCTCGAAGGCGATGCGGCCCTTGATGCCGAGAATGGTGTCGCCCAGGTGGATGCCCCGGCCGAACCCATGCTCCGACCCCAACCGGTTGAGCGCCAGCACCACGTCGATGCCCGACATCCGCCGCCCGTCCAGCGACACCGGCAGCCCGCGCTCGAAGCCGATGGTCACCTCCCGGCCCGCGGCCGGGGCGCGCTCCGGGGCCGTCGTGAAGGTATAGGCTTCCTCCGGCGGAGCCGCGAAGGAATCGTGCGTCGCCCCGCCGCCGATGGTGGTGCCCCAGAGCGAATCGTTGATGGAATAGGTGCGCGCCTTGGCTTGCACCCCGATCCCCTCGGCGCGCAACAACTCGGCCTCGCGCTCGCGGGAGAGTTGCAGGTCGCGCACCGGCGCAAGATTCTCAAGGTCGGGCGCCAGCACGGCCAGCGCCGTGGCGAAACGCACCTGGTCGTTCCCCGCCCCCGTGGAGCCGTGGCACACCGCCACCGCCTTCTCGATGCGGGCCACGCGCACGGCTTCCCGCGCCTGGACCAGCCGCTCGGCCGCGACGCAGAGGGGGTAGACCTCGCCCCGCAGCACGTTGCCGCGGATGATCCAGCCGACGAAGTCGTCGTAGACCTGGCGCCGGCCGTCGATGGTGTAGTGTTTCGCCGCGCCGCACTCCCGCGACCGCGCCGCGATGGCCCGCACCTGCGCCGGCGTGAAGCCCCCCGTGTCTACCGTGGCCGTGACCACGCGGAACCCGCGCTCCTGGCGCAGCCAGACGGCGCACCAGGAGGTGTCCAGCCCGCCGGAGAAGGCGAGCACGGCGGTGGGGGGCTGTTTCATGGCGTCGCCTCCTCCTCGCCGTTGTCTTCTTCATCGTCGTCCTCCTCCTCTTCATCGTCGTCCGGCGCCGCGGCCTCGGAGCGGGGCTTGGCGCCCGCCGCGCCATCACGCTCTTCTTCTTCGTCGGCCGGTCCGCGGAACAACTCGTTCATGAAGAAGTCCTCGAAGTCCACCAGGTTCTTGCGGAACTCCGCGCCGGCGCCGTCCGCGCGGCGCGCGCGACCTGGGATTTTCCCGCTTTTCTTGAAATCGGCTCCCTCCTCGCCCAGCACCTGGCGCACGGCGAGATCGAAGGCCGCCGCGACCGAGAGGCCGGCGCGCTGCCGCGCCAGTTTCACCGAGTACCGGATGACGTTCACGCCGTCGCGCGTGGTGTAGGAAAGGTTCGCCCCGTGCGCCGCCTGGAGGAAATCCACCGTCAACTTCAGCGCCTCCTCCGGCGCGAAGCCCACGTTGTACTTCAGGATCGCCAGTTCTTCCTCCCGCGGGGGGAACTCCACCAGCACCGCCGGCTGGATGCGCGACATGATGTAATCCGGAACCTCGTAGGTGGAGGCGTCGTCGTTCATCGTCACGCAGCAGCGGAAACCGGGGTGGGCGGCGATCTTCACCCCGGCCACGATCGACTCCACGTAGCGCCGGTTGTCAAGAAGCGGCGCGAGCGAGGCCCACGACTTCTCGCTCATGCGGTTGGCTTCATCGAGCACCGCCACGCCCCCCGTGATCACCGCGCTCACCAGCGGAGACGCGTGGTAGGCGATCTGCCCCCCGGAGGAGATCACCGGCGTGACGATCAGGTCTTCCGGCCGCGTGTCCATCGTGCACTGGTAGATGTACACCGGCTTCTTCACCCGGCGAGCCGCGGCGACGGCCAACGTGGTCTTGCCCACCCCCGGCTTGCCGATCAGGCGCGGGCAGAGCGGCAGATCGTCGGCATGCACCGTCAACCAGCAGGCCAGCACCTGGTCCATCAACTCCTGCTGACCCACCCATTCGGCCCGGAACTCGTCGGGATGGGAAAGGACCAGATCCACGCTTTCGATGGTGACACGCTCCATGGCCCAGGCCGTCACTTCCGGCGCTTCGGCTCGGATGGAACGAATCCGTCCTGCGCCTCGGGAGGAACGGCGATGTTGGCCTCTGCGCACCACTGCCGCACCTTGGCCTGCAACTCCCGGCAACGCGGGCGCAGGTGCTCTTCCCAGCCGCGCTCGATGATCAGGATCACGGCCGTGTCCACCGCCTGTTTGCGGATTTTCGCGGGGTCGCGGCTGGGAGGGCCTTTGATGAAGGCCTCGTCCGAGGCCTGCGCGTAGGTGCCCGCGATGTTCTTCACGCGGAGGTCCCAGGTCTCGAAACTGGTCTTCGCCACCTGCCCGTCCTTCGCCAGTTTCTTGATCGCCTTCTCCGCGTTGTCGGGGATCACGTACTGCGGGTCCGGGTTCTCCGACACCTTCGGCCTCGGGTCCGCCTCCCGCGGCTTGTTCAATACCAAGCCCACCACCAGCATTCCGATCAACACCACCACCGCCCCCACGCCCAGGATGATGCCGGTCGGCGCGCCTTTCTCCAACTTGCCGGCCGCCGAGCGGCGGGGTTTCTTCCCCTCGTCGCCCTGGGCGTCGCGTTCGCCCCGCCCGCGCCGACCCCCGCCACGGGCCGGCGACGCCGCCGGCTCCGGCAGGGCTTCCGCCTCCTCAGCCTCGGCGGCAACCGCTGGCGCGGCCGGCTCCGGCGCGGGAGCGGCGGGCGGCTTGGCCGTGGCCCGCGCGGGCGCGGGCGGCGGCCCCGCCGCCTCGGCCGCCTGCCGGAACGTGATGCTGGTGGCGCCGATGGTGATCACGTCGCCATTCTGGAGAAGCGCGGCGTTGACCACCTTGTTGTTCAACCGGGTGCCGTTGCGCGATTCCAGGTCCACCACCTTGTAGCGGCCGTCGGGCATGCGCTCCACCTGCGCGTGGCGTTTCGACGCCTCCGGCTCGCTGATGATCACCTGCGCCGCCTCCGCGTCGCGGCCGATGACCACCGCCCCGCCGGCCAGCGGCACGGAGAACCGCTTCGCTCCGTTGACCACGATCAGTTCCGGCATCGCAGCCTTCACCCTCAACCGCGCGAGACGGGCGATCAGACGAATCCGACCGATCGGACTGATCAACCGTTCCCCCGACCGGCTACACCAGACCGATGGCCAGCAGGTCCTGCACGTCGATCAACCCCACCGGCCGACGATCCCCGTCCACCACCGGCACTTCGTCGATGCGATATTGTTTTAAGAGATATCCCGCTTCCGACGCAAGCCTCCCTACCGTGATACGCCTCGGGTCGCGGGTCATTACCGCCCGGATCGGCCGCTCCAGCAACCCCTCGGCGCGGGAAGCGCCCAGCAGGCGCCGCAGGTCGCCGTCGGTGAAAATCCCCGCCAGCCTCCCGTCCGGCCCGCGCACCGTCACCGCCCCGGCCCGGCTGGTGGTGCGCGAGATCGCCACCAGAGCGTCGCGCAGCGTCGCCTCCTCCTCCACCACGCAGAAGGCTGAGCCGGTGCGCATCACCTCCTCCACCTTCAACAGCCGGCGGCCGAGCGCGCCAGCGGGATGGTAGAAGGCGTACTCTTCGGGCGTGAACTTCCTTTCCTTCTGCACGGTGAGCGCCAGCGCGTCGCCCATCGCCAGCATGGCGGTGGTGGAGGCCGAGGGCGCCAGGCCAAGCGGGCAGGCCTCCGCGATGGGGCCGATGTCGAGCACCACGTCGGCGTTGCGCGCCACGGTGGAGCCGCCCGCCCCCGTGAGGGCCACGATCTTCACCCCGATGCGGCGCAGCAGCGGCAAGAGCCGCACCACTTCCTCCGACTCGCCGGAGTTGGAGAGGATGAGCACCACGTCATCGGGCGTCACGCGGCCGAGGTCGCCGTGCGCCGCCTCGGCCGGGTGGATGGTGTGGGCCGGCGTGCCGGTGGAGGCGAGGGTGGCCGCGATCTTCTCGCCGATAATGCCCGCCTTGCCCATGCCGGTGACCACCACGCGGCCGGCGCAGGCCAACACCAGCCGCACGGCCTCCTCGAACCGGGCGTCGAGACGCCCGCCCAGCGAGCGCACGGCCTCGGCCTCGGCCGCGATGACGCCGCGAGCGTAATCCAGCATGAGGGTCTCCCACCGCGCCGGCAACGGTTCAGGGGCGCGTATACCGTTGCCCCCGCGCTCATCTGAGGGACCCAGGAACCCAGGAACCCAGGAGAGGGAGCGTGCTAAGAACGTGAGAATCGTGGAAGCGCCGCCCCGCGCCCCACCGCCCCGCCACGCTGGTATATTATCAGAACGCCCGCCGGGGGCGCACCACCGCGAGGGCGGGGGCGGGGGCGGGCGCCGGCGCGGCGGCGGACCGGCGGGGCGCGTAGATCGCCACGGCGGCCGGGGCCTCTTC
>JACQVU010000163.1 GCA_016209585.1 Planctomycetota bacterium | reverse complement strand
GGCCTGTACGACCTGCACGGCAACGTCTGGGAGTGGTGCGAAGACAAGGGGCATGATTCCTACAACGGCGCGCCCACGGACGGATCGGCATGGATATCTAAAAAGGGGGCGGACCAGGTGTTGCGGGGCGGGTCGTGGTGCGGCAACGCGGGGTTCGCGCGCTCCGCGGACCGCGACGACGGCCTCCCTGACTTTCGGTACGACTACGTCGGCTTCCGCGTCGCGCTGTCCGCGGTTCCCCCCGAGGGGCGGTAGGCCGTGGAGTGCGGCATCTTGCCGTCGCGCCCCCGATCGCTCCGCGCGCCCGGCCCGTCGCTCAAGTCCGGGTTCCTGGTCGGCGGGGGGGGTGCCTGGGACGATTTGAATTGTCATTTCGCGGATCGTTCCTAATAATCGGCGGATGTGGCGGGCGGCGAGCGCGGTGGCGCCGCCCGCCGCGCGCCAAAAGAAACATTCGCCGTCTTCACCACCCCTGTCCGGTACGGGAGCCATGCGGGCGATCATCTCCGACATCCACGGCAACCTGGAGGCGCTGCGGCGCGTTCTGGACTACATCGGCAGGCTCAAGGGAATCGAGGCGATCTACTGCATCGGCGACGTGATCGGGTACGGTCCGCAGCCGGTGGAATGCCTGCGGCTCTCGAAGGAGTTCCGGATCAACCTCATCGGCAACCATGAGGAGGCGCTGCTTTCCGGGCCCCACCTGTTCAACAAGATGGCCGAGAACGCCATCAAGTGGACCCAGGAACAGGTGGACCTCTGCACCGACGCCGAGGACCTGTGGGAGTTCGTGGAGAAAATGGCCTACTACCACGTGGACGGCCCCGACCTCTACGTGCACGCCTCGCCGCGCGACTGTTGCATCGAGTACATCAACCCCCGCGACATCCGCGACCAGCCTGACAAGATTCAGGACATTTTCACCTACGTGCAGTCGCTCTGCTTCGTCGGCCACACCCACCTGCCGGGCATCTTCACCAGCGCGATGAACTACGTCGACCACGCCAAGGCCGGGCGCTTCAAAGTACACAACGGGGTGAAGCACATCGTGAACATCGGCAGCGTCGGCCAGCCGCGCGACGGCGACCCGCGGGCCTGCTTCGTGACCTATGACGGCAACGAGGTCGTCTATCACCGCGTGGAGTACGACGTGAAGAAAACGGCGGAGCGTATCTACCACACGCCCATGCTCGACCGCGTCCTCGGCGACCGCCTGCTCGTGGGCAAGTGACCGCCAGCCCCCGCCCCGCGCTGCGTCTCCTGGCGCCGCGGATGCGCGGCGAACTTGACCTTGGCCCCGCGGCCCGCGCGGCCTACGCCACCGACGCCTCGCTCTACCGCATCCCGCCGCTGGGGGTGGCGTTTCCCCGCGACGAAGACGACGTGCGCGCCATCGTCGCCTTCGCGGCCGAGCGCCGCCTCCCACTGCTGCCGCGCGGCGGGGGCACGAGTCTGGCCGGGCAGGCGGTGGGCGAGGCGCTGATCCTGGACTTCCGGCGCCACATGGCGCGGTTGATCGAAGTGGACACCGCGCGCCGCCTGGCCCGCGCGCAACCGGGGCTGGTGCTGGACGAGTTGAACCGCGCGCTGGCGCCGATGGGGCTGATTTTCGGCCCGGACGTGGCCTCGTCTTCCCGCGCGACCATCGGCGGGATGGTGGCGAACAACTCCGCGGGCGCGCGCTCCATCGTCTACGGCTCCACGGTCGACCACCTGCACGCGCTGCGGGTCGTCGCTTCCGACGGCCGCGCCGTCCGGCTCGCCGTCGGCGCCACCTGGGCCGAGGCCGAGGCCAAGGCCCGCGCCCAGTCGGCACGCGCCGGCGACGGGGTGGCGGCGCTCGCCACCATCCTTGACGGGCATCGGGCGGAGATCGACCGCGTCTACCCGAAGATCGTGCGCCGCGTGGGCGGCTACGGCCTGGACCGCTTCCCGCCGGGTGAACCACCGAACCCGGCGCGCATCATCTGCGGCGCTGAGGGGACGCTGGCCACCGTGACCGAAATCGAACTGCGTCTGGTTCCGATTCCCGCCCGCCGCGGCCTGGTCGTGTGCCATTTCGCCGACCTCGCGCGGGCCATGGAGGCCGTGGCGCCGCTGCTGGCCGTCGGACCGTCCGCCGTGGAACTGATCGACCGGACGCTGCTGGACCTGGCGCGCCGCTCGCCGGTGGGCGCCATGCCGCCGGACCTGCTGGCGGGCGATCCCGACTGCCTGCTGATCGTCGAGTTCTTCGCGGACGGCGACGCCGAGATGCGGGCCAAGATCGCCGGCGTCGAATCGGCGCCCCCACCCGGCTTGGCGCGCGCGCCGCGGCCGGTCACTGATCCGCGCGAGCAGGCCGGGGTCTGGGCGATGCGCAAGAACGGGCTGGGGATGCTCATGGGCCGCAGCCGTCGCCGGGGCCTGGGCGGGGAGTCGCCCACGGCGAAGCCGATCAGTTTCGTCGAGGACGCCGCCGTGGACCCGACGCGGCTGCCCTCCTACGTGCGCGGGTTGCGCGAGGTTTTCGGGCGGCACGACGTCCAGGCCGTCTTTTACGCCCACGCCAGCGTCGGGCTGCTGCACGTGCGGCCGATCCTCGACCTACGGACGGCGGCCGACGTGCGGCGGATGAAGGCCATCGCCCGCGAGGTGTGCGAACTGGTGCTGGCGCACGGCGGCGCCATGTCGGGCGAGCACGGCGACGGCCTGGTGCGCGGTTGGCTCAACCGGCGCATTTTCGGAGAAACGCTCTGCGCGGCGTTCGACCGCCTGCGCCGCGCATGGGACCCCGACGGCCTCTTCAACCCGGGCAAGGTGTTGGTGGACCACCCCATGGACGCCGACCTGCGCCTCACCCCCGCGCCGCCGCCCGCCACTCCTTCGGTCTACCGCTACGACGGCGGCATGTTCGCCGAGACCCTGGAGTGCAGCGGCGTCGGCAACTGCCAGCAACTGGCGGGGTTCATGTGCCCCTCGTTCCGCGCCACGGGCGACGAACTGCACTCGCCGCGCGGCCGCGCCAACCTGGCGCGCGAAGTGCTTGCCGGCAACCTGCCCGGTGAGACGCTGGGCGGCGAGAGCCTCCACCGGGCGATGGACCTCTGCCTTGGGTGCAACGCCTGCGTGCGCGAGTGCCCATCCAACGTCGATATCCCCAAACTGAAACAGGAGACGCTCGCGGCCCGCCACCGCCTCACCGGCGTTCCGCTTGGGGCGCGGCTGCTGGCGGACCTTCCCCGCCTCGCGCGGCTGGGGGCGGCGCTGCCCGGCCTGACCCGGTTCCTTTCAACGTTCGGCCCGGCCCGCGCGCTGCTGGAACGAGTGGCGGGCATCGACCGCCGCCGGCCGCTGCCTTTGCCGGCGCGGGAACGCTTCTCCCGGTGGTTTCGGCGCCGCCGGGCGTCTGGCGACTCGCAGGGAGCGGCGGGCGAGGTGGCGTTCTTCAACGACTGTTTCACGGAGGCGTTCGACCCCGCCCCCGGCCGCGCCGCCGTGGCGCTGCTGGAGCGCGCCGGCTACCGCGTCACGCTGGCGCCGGCGGGATGCTGCGGGCGCGCCCACGCCAGCGTCGGCCTCTTGCGGGAAGCCCGGCGGCTGGCACGCGCCAACGTCGAAAGGCTGCTGCCGCTGGTGGAGCGGGGGGTGGCGATCGTGGGTTGCGAGCCGAGTTGCGTGTTCATGATCCGCGAAGAGTCGCCCCTCTTTTTCGACGGCCCGCCGCGCGAGGCCGCGCGGCGCGTGGCCGCGGGCGTGGAGATGGCTGACGAGTTCCTTTTGCGGACGGGCGCGCTGGATCGCCTTCCCTTGCGCCCGCTGGGGCGCGACGGATCGGCGCGGCGCATCCTGGTCCACGGCCACTGCCACCAGAAGGCGGCTGGGCGGCTCGACTCCGGCGTGGCGGCGTTGCGGAAGATACCGGGCAGCCGGGTGGAGGCGATTGAATCGACGTGCTGCGGCATGGCCGGGGGTTTCGGCTTCACCCACTATGATCTTTCGCGCCGCGTGGCGGAACTGGACCTTTTGCCGGCGCTGCGCGCCGCGCGGGAAGGCGACGTTGTGATTGCCGCGGCGGGGTTGTCGTGCCGGCAGCAGATCGCACATTTCGAGGGGCGCGCGGCCCGCCATCCCCTTGAACTCCTGTACGACGCCTTGGCTGATTGAAGGCGAACGCCCATTGCAGAACGCAATCACGTAACCGCCCGTGAGATAAGGGGTTACGGATCATATTGCAAAATGGAACGATTGCGCCGCGGTTCGAGTTGGCCTTCGTCGAGTGGTGGCAGCCTTTTTTCGAGAATCATCCGCTTGTCGTAATGACACTACTAGTAGTGGTCACTGGTCGCATGACACGCATATGTAGTTGTCTGAGCATTCACGCTTTGGCGCCCCCGCGGACCGTTCAACGCCGACTGCCACGGGTTGGCTGGCCCTTTGCTCTTCACCTCTCGCCGGCAAGGGGCCGGCGGAAGGAGGTGCAAGATGAACGCGCTGCAAAAGAGTGTGCTGCTGCTCGCGGGGTGCCTGGTGCTGGTGTTCGCCGGCAGCGTGGGGCTGTCGTGGTGGAACTACGGCTACCTGGACCTCGAAACCACCGGGCTGATGGCGGCCATGTTGCTGCCGCTGCTGGGCGCGGCGGCGGTGGTGGTGGTCTGGTCCTCGAACGCGCGGAAGGCTGCCCGCCGTGAGGAGCGCCCGGTCGCGGCGGCGGCGGGCGAAGCGCGGAAGGAGGAGGGTCATGGCCAGTTCAACTATGGCGCTCACGCCCGCGCGGGCTGAGGCGCGCGGCCGTGTCGCGGAGCCGGAGCCGGCGCCGGCCACGGGAGCGGCGCCGGAGGTGGAGGTGGAGGAGGGGCGGACGTTCTACATTGTGACGACGGTGCTGGGCGTGACGATGTTCGTGCTGGCCGTGCTCGCGGTGGCTGAGGCGGTGATGGTGTTCGTGACGATGAACCAACGGTGAGCGTGGCCGGGCGGCGCGCGGCGTAGGCGCCGCCCGGGGGAGGCGGACCATGAACGGCGAGGGAGTGCTCAATCCGGTGGACGGCGCGCGCGCCGCGGTGGACGCACCGGCGTTTACCCCCGCGCGGAGCCGCGCCGCGACACTGCCGCTGCCCCTGGGCGTGGGGCGGATCGGCTGGGCGTGGGCGCTGACGGTCGCGGCGCTGCTGTGCGTGGTGGCGTTCGGCCTGCGCGCCTATGCCTTGCAGTACCAGGAGGGGCTGGCGGTGACCGGCATGGGCCGGATCGGCTCCGGCGGCGCGGCGTGGGGGCTGTACATCATCTTCGACGTCTGGTTCATCGGGGTCAGTTTCGCGGGCATCGCCGTGGCGGCCATCATTCGCCTGTTCGGCATCGATCAACTTCGCCCCCTGTCGCGCATGGCGGAGTTGTTGACCATCGTCGCGCTGCTCATGGGCGCCTGCTGCGTCACCGCCGACCTCGGCCGGCCGGTCGAAGCGCTGCTGAGCCTGCCGAAGTACGCGCGGTTGCAATCGCCCTTCTTCGGCACCTTCAGCCTGGTGATCGGGGGGTATCTCTTCTCCAGTCTGGTGTTCTTCTTCCTGTCGTGCCGGGCGGACGCGGCCTTCTGCGCCCGGCAGCGCACGGTCTTGACCTGGTTCCATTCCCTGTGGGCGACCGGGTACCGCGGCACGGCGGCCGAACGCGAGCGGCATCACCGCACCTCGTTCTGGCTCTCGATCTTCATCCTGCCGCTGCTGGTGACGGCGCACAGCACGCTGGGGCTGATCTTCGGCACGCAAGGCTCGCGCCCCGGCTGGTTCAACGCGCTGCAGGGGCCGGCGTTCGTGATCATGGCGGGGGTTTCCGGGATCGGCATTCTGTTGATGATCGCCGCGGGCGTGCGGCGCCTGCTGCACCTGGAACAGTCCATCCGCCCCGGCGCTTTCCGCTGGCTGGGGAACGCGCTGATGGTGCTGAGCATGATCTACCTGTACTTCCTGATCGTGGAGGTGGTGACGGCGCTCTACGCCAGCCCGGCGGCGGAGGAGCGGGTGATGCGCGAGGTGGTGTTGGGCGTCTACGCGCCATTTTTCTGGGGGGTGGTGGGGTCGCTGGGGCTTTCCACGGCCATGCTCTTCGTACAGTTCGTTCGCGGGGGGGCGTCGATTCCGCTCACGTTCATCTGCGGCATCCTGGCGAACGTGGCCGCGGTCCTGATGCGGTACGTGATCGTGGTGCCCTCGCAGACCCACGGGATGCAACTGCCGTGGGAAAACGGCGCCTACACGCCGACCTGGGTGGAGATCGCCATCATCCTCGGCCTGCTCGCGCTCGGCTCCATCCTCTACCTGGTCTTCATCAAGGTCTTCCCCATCGTCCCCCTCG
>JACQVU010000162.1 GCA_016209585.1 Planctomycetota bacterium | reverse complement strand
CGCGGGCGGGGGGCATCGAGGTAGTGCGCGCGGAGACGCGGCCGGAGGAGAAGGCGCGTGAGGACCGCGCGCTGCGGGAGGCGGGGCGAGTGGTGATGATGGTGGGAGACTGCGTCAACGACGCCCCCTCCCTGGCGGCGGCCGACGTGGGCGTGGTCATCGGCGCCGGGGCCGACGTGGCGGTGGAAGCCGCCTCGGTGACGCGGGTGGGGGGCGATCTGGCGGGGGTGGTGGCCGCGTGGGAGATCTCGCGGCGCGCGCTGGCGGTGATCCGGCAGAATCTCGTCTGGGCGTTCGGGTATAACGTCGCGGCCATTCCCGTCGCGGCCGGCGCGCTGCTGCCGTGGGGAGTGACGCTCACGCCCTCGATGGCGGCCGCGGCCATGGCGTGCAGTTCGATCAGCGTGGTGCTCAACTCGCTGCGGTTGCGGAGCGCGGGCGTGAGGCTTTGAGAGCGTTTCGAAGGGCGGCCGGCGGCATGGGCGACGTGAACGCCGTGGTAGACCAGTTGCGCAGCGGGCTGCTGTCGCCGCTCAAGGAGTCGCTGACGCTCAACGAGATGGTGGGCGCGGGGACGAAGAAGCGCGACCTCTGCCGCTGGCTTTCGTGGGACGGCTCGGACCTGGAGGAGCGGCTCGCCATCCAGGACCTGCCGAAAGCGATC
The DNA here is from genome assembly GCA_016209585.1 of Planctomycetota bacterium. Lineage (GTDB taxonomy): Bacteria > Planctomycetota > UBA8742 > JACQVU01 > JACQVU01 > JACQVU01. Next base: position 3,397 of record JACQVU010000162.1, on the reverse strand, counting down.
TGGGGCGACATCGACCACGGGAAGTTGACGCGGGCGCACCTCCACCACCTGCTGCGGCTGAACAGCATCTTCCTGCGCTACCTGGAGAACCGGCGGCACGACCCGGAGGAGGACGAGTTCCTGGCCTTCTGGATCAAGTATTACCAGGAGATTCTCGGCAAGAAGTACAGCGACCGGACCGCGGAGGAGATGAAGTCCGCGGTGGACGATATCTATTTCCGGGCCGTGGGCATCATGGAACGGAAGTTCGGGTCGTTGCCGGAACTCTTCCTGGAACTGGAAGCCCTCAAGCCCGGCCTCGCCGGCCTCTGGGCCAGGGTCAAAAAGGCCCTGCGCCGGCTGCTGAAAGGCACCAGCGCCGGGAAGGCGGAGACCTCGGCGGCCGCGCGAGCGACTCCGGCCGCGGCGGCGGTTGGTAGTTCCGCCGTGAGGCGGCCCTCCGCCGACGCCCTCACGGGCGCACTACCAACGACGACGCCGTCGGCGGGCGCGGCGTCTCCCGGCGGGCGGCCGGCCGCGGGCGAAAAGGCGGGCGGGGCCGCGAAGCCGTGAGCCAACCGGAAAAGGCGCCAGCGGCGGCGGGAACGAAGCCGAGCGGGGAATCGGGCGGCCATGCCGCGGTGTTGCGGCGCGCCGGGATCGTGAGCGGCGCGATCATGTTGTCGCGCCTGCTGGGGGCGGCGCGCGACGTGGCTTCGGCCCACCTGTTCGGCGCCGGATGGGTGTGGGACGCCTTCGCCGTCGCCTTCCAGGTTCCCAACCTGTTCCGTAAATTGTTCGGGGAAGGGGCGTTGTCGGTCTCGTTCGTTCCGGTCTTCGCGCAGAAGGCCGAGAAGGAGGGACGCGACGCCGCGGCGCGCGCGCTGGGCAACGTGGCGGCGCTCACCGTGGTGATCCTCTCGGCCATCACCGTGGTCGTCGTCGCCGCCGCGCTGCTCTTTCCCGTGGACCTCTTCTTTGGCGCGGACCACGCCGGCGGCGAGGCCGGCAGGCAGGTCGTGGAGCAGGCGCGCCAGTGGCGGCTCACTTTCCAACTCGTGGCGCTGCTCCTGCCCTTCATGATCTTCATCTGCCTCTCGGCGGTGCTCTCCGGCGCGTTGAACGTGCTCGACCGCTTCCTGACGCCGGCCCTGGGGCCGGTCTTTCTCAACCTCTTCTGGATCGCCGGCGCCACCCTCGCCGCCCCGGCCGTGGGTGGCTCGCCGGAAGGGCGGGTGTTCTTCCTGTCAGCCGCGATCATGGCGGGGGTGGTCTTCCAGACCGTCACGCAGGTGCTGGCGCTCCGGCGGCTGGGCGTGCGGTTCTTCCCGTCGCTCGACCGCCGGTCCGACGCGGTGCGCCAGGTGGCGCGGAAAATGGCGCCGGCCACGTTCGGGGCCTCCATTTACCAGGTCAACGCGCTCCTGGAGACGCTGATCGCCCGGCTGATGGTGGCGGGCGAGGGCGCGGTGTCGGCGCTGTACTACGCGTCGCACCTCATGCAGTACGCGCCGGCGCTGGTGGGCAACGCCCTGGGCACGGCGCTGCTGCCCACGCTCGCTCGGCAGGCCGCCCGCGGCGACCGCGCCGCCATCGCCCCGGCGGTTGCCCGCTCGGCGCAGTCCGCGCTCTTCCTGGTGATCCCGGCCTCGGTCGGCCTCATCCTCGTGCGGGAACCGGTCGTCCAGGCCCTTTTCCACGGCGGCGAGTTCAGCGCCGCCGCCGCCAGCCGCACGGCCGACGCGGTCTTCTACTACAGCCTGGGGATCGGCACGGTGACGTTGAACCACGTGCTGCGCGCCGGCTTCTACGCCGTGGGCGACACGAAAACCCCGGTGCGCGCCGGGCTGATCTCTTTGGGCGTGGGGCTGGTCGCCAGCCTGCTGCTGGTGCGAACCGGCCTGCGCGAGAGCGGCCTGGCGCTGTCGTCGTCCATCTCCTCCGCCGTGGCGCTCGTGGCGCTGGCGGTCTGGTTCGGCCGCGCGGTGGGGCGGGCGCCGCTTTCGCCGATCCTCGCCACCGCCTGGCGGGCGGCGGCGGCCTCGGTGGTGATGTGGGGTGCGGTGGAGGGCGCGCGCGCGGGGCTGGCGGCGTGGCCGGCGCTCGCGGCCCTGGCCCCGCGCTGGCGCGCGGGCGTCGAGGCTGGAGCGCTTGTCGCCGCCGGCGCCGTGGCATACTTTCTCAGCGCCGCGGCGCTCGGGCTGAACGCATGGCCGCGCCGCCCGGTCGGCCGGCAGCCCGTTGGTGAGGTCGCGGCGCGGCCGGAAACAGACGCGGAGACGCCATGAATCGTACTCTTCGTTGCCTCGCGGCATTCGCCGTCGCGGCGCTGCTGATCGTGCCGACCGCGCCCCGCCGCGCCGAGACGGGGCCGGGGTCCGCCCCGCCTGGGCCGGGGAAACTCACGCTGCAGGAGCGCCTCGGCCACGCCGCCGCCGACCGGCTGCTGATCCTGAACTCCGACGACACCGGCATGTGCCACGCCGCCAACGTGGCCGCGCTGGAGGGCATGACCAAGGGGCTGATCACCGACGCCACCGTCATGGTCCCCTGCCCCTGGTTCCCGGAGATCGCCGCCGCGGCCCGCAAGAACCCCAACCTGCGCTTCGGCGTTCACCTCACGCTCAACGCCGAGTGGGAACACTACCGCTGGCGCCCCGTGCTGCCGGCGTCGCAGGTGCCCTCGCTGGTGGACGGTGAAGGCTACCTCTGGCCCGATGACCGCGACGTGGTGCGCCACGTGAAGGTGGACGACGCCGTGCGGGAGTGGCGCGCGCAACTGGCCCGCGCGCGCGACTTCGGCATCGACGTCACCCACTTCGACTCCCACATGGGCTGCTACGAGTACCGCCAGGACCTCTACGTGGCCGCCTTGGCGCTGGCGCGGGAGATGCAGTTGCCGCTGCGGGTGGCCTTCCCCCTCCGGGTCGTGCCGCTGAAACGGGAGGGCTTTCCCGTTCCGGACTCGTTCTTCATGAAGGGCGGGCCGAACGTGGAGGAGGCGCGGAAGGTCTTCTTCGCCCGTTTCGACGCGCTGCGGCCCGGCGTGCACGAGATTGGGTTCCACGCCTCGGTGGATTCCCCCGAGTTGCACGCCATCACCCACAGCGGCGCCTGGCGCGCGGCCGACTTCGCCATCTTCATGGACCCCCAGACCAGGGCTTACCTGGACCAGAAAGGCATCAAGTTGATCAGTTGGCGCGACCTCCGCGACCTCATGCGGAAGGGCGGTTGAGCGCCGCATGCGCGGATGCTACTCTGGGGTTGGGGTCAGGGGTCAGAAGGCGGACGCGGCCGGGTGGCCGCGTTCCCGCCGCGGGAATAAGAACCTATTTCGGTAGGCGCTTTGACCGCGAGCCCGAGCGAGAGTGTGCCGGGCAAGGAGGGCGCCCGAAAACATATTCGGGGTAATATGTCG
>JACQVU010000161.1 GCA_016209585.1 Planctomycetota bacterium | reverse complement strand
CCCGGCCGCGCTGATCGACCGCCTGCTCGCGGAACTCGACCGGCTGCGCGCCGGTGGGCTGGACGCCGCCGTCTTCGAGCGCAAGAAACGCCGCGCGCTGGGCGACTTCGTTCGCGTGTTCAATTCGCCCTCCGGCTCGGTTCACGCGATGATGAACGCCTGGCTCAAAAAGTATGATCTCCTTGACCATCTGCGCCTTTTGAACGAGACCACCCTCGATCAACTCCACCAGCGCCTCGCCACCCACCTGCTGCCCGCCGAAATGGCCACGCTGACCATCTCACCCCGCCGTCAAACCCGGCCGCGCCGGACGCGGCGCGCGGCGACGTCACGCCGGCGTTGACCCCCCCTCCCCGGCGCGCGGCGTCGCCGGCATGCGGCGCGAGCCGGACCGCTCCACCGGCGGCGTCTTCGCGGGCGCCAGCGGCAGCCGCGCCGCCTCCCCGCGCGGCGCGCGGCGCGCCGTCAGCGCCACGCCCAGGCCAAAGAGCGCCAGCATGCCCCACCCCTCCGGCGTGAACGACAGCGCCCACGCCGCCAGCAGCGCGCCGGCGGCCGCGAGCCGCACGCCGTCCAGCAGCGCGCCGGCCACGTAACGCGCCAGGTTCACGACCACGAGCGCCAGGGTGAGCAGCGTCCAGAATCCCATCGCTTTACCGCCGTTCTTCCAGCAGCCGCGTCAACACGCGGGCCACCTCTTCCGCGTAGAGCGCGTAGCCTTCGCCCGTGAGGTGGCCGTCGGGCGCGAACCAGCGATCTCGCGAAGCGGATCCTTCCAGCGGCGCGAAGCGCGGCCGCGGGTCCACCCACGGAACCCCGGCCTCTTCCGCGGCTCGCCCCGCCTCGGCCGTGAAACGGCCGTGGGGGTACCCCAGCACCACGGCCAGCGCGCCGGCGGCGCGCGCGCCCCGCGCCGCGGCCGCCAGTCTCGCGACGAGCGCGGCCGAACGGCCCGGCCCGTCGGCCAGCCAGCGGACGTGGGGGCGGACGTAGTAGTCGGTCCAGGCGCGGCCGAAGCGACGATCGTACTCCGCCGCGCGGGTCGCGAGGGCCGCGCGGGCCGCGGCCTCGCCCTCGGCGCTGGTGAGCAACTGTGACAGCGCGAAGGCCGGATCGCCGCCCAGTTCCACCGACCGCCACAGCGCGGCCTCGCCGCGCGCGCGCTGGCCCGCGCCGATGAAGGCCGCGCCCAGCCGGCCCTGCGCCTGGGCGTCGCCGGGGTCCAGGGCGACGGCGGCTGACAGCCGGCTCGCGGCCTCGGCGAACTCGCCCTGGTCGAGGGCGCACAGCCCCAGCCCGGCCGCGGCGCGCGCCTCTTCCGGCCGCGCGGCCAGGACGAGCTCGTACCAGCGCCGGGCCTCGGCGTACTCCCGGCGCCGCAGGTGGAAGTCGGCGCGGGAGAGCGCCACCGGCGCGCCCTCGGGCGCGGCCGGGTCCGGCTCGCCGAACGCCGCGGCCTCGCCCTGCTCGCGGCCCAGGCGCCGGAAGGCGTCGGCGAGATCGATGCGACAGACCGCCCGGTCGGGCGCCGCCTCCACGGCGGCCGCGAACTCCACCGCCGCCTCCGCCACCCGGCCGGCGGCGTTCAACTCGTGGCCTCGCGAGAGGCGCCGGCGCGCCGCGTCGGGCAACGCGGCCACCAGGGCGTGGTGTCGCTCCCGCTCGGCCTCACGCCGGCGCGTGGCCTCGGTCTCCGGCGGCGCCGGCGGCGCCGCCGCCGGAGACTTAAGCAGCCACCGCGCCAGCCGGTAGCAGCGGAGGTTGGCCAGCAGGCGGTCGGCGCCGCGCCACGCGCCGGCGGTCTCGCTCGCGGCGCGACCGGGGCCGGTGGCCGCGCTCTCCAGGTTCCAGGCGTCGTTGTTGCCGGCCAGGATCAGCACCACGTCGGCGCGGTAGCGTTCAGCCTCCTCCCGCGCGGCCCGCGCCACCTGCGCGCTGTTCCAGCCCGGCCGCCCCAGGTTGAAGACCCGGAACCGCCCCGCGGCCGCCCCCGGTATCGAGGTGTCCAGCAGACGCTGCAAGTGATCCGGGTAACTCTGGCCCGCCGGCGCGCCGATGCCGAACGTGTAAGAGTCGCCAAGGCAGATGACATGGATCTCGCCGGGCTTTTTCGCCACCGGCGCCGGGCGTGGTCGCGCGGCTTGCGCCATCACGCCGCCCAGCCGCAGCGCGATCTCCAGCGCCAGGAGAAAAACCACGAACGAAAACAGCAGCCGTCGCCCCAAGGCGCGCCGGAGACCGCCCCGGGCCGCGCGCCCCCGGCTCGGCGCCGGCAGCCGCCCGCTCCCGTTCACATTGGTGTTCATCGAACCCGCCGATGGTTGCGGAACCAAACGACCAGAACCAGCGACCCCGCCACGGCCGCCGCGAAAGCCCCGCCGACCGCCAGCCAGCCCAGCCCCCCCGCTCGCTCCGCCGCTTGTTTCTCCGCGGCTGGCGCATTCACCGGGTTCCCTCGCGCCGACGTCCCCCCAAGAGGCGCGGCGGCCGGCGCGGCCACCGGTGGCGCCGAGGCCATCGTGCCCGCGCCCGTGCCCGTGCCCGCGCCGGCCGACGGCGCCGCGCTCCCCTCGATCTCGAACCGCCGATCCGCCGCCTTGATCCGCGCGATTTCGGCGGGGTCCGTGATCCCGATCCCCGTCACCAGCCGCCAAGCCTCGGGCCCCGCGTACGCCGGTCCGGGGAAGTTGGCGGCGGTGATCAAAGTGAACGTCACCAGCCGGATGGCGCCGTTCTCGAAGCGGTGATCCTCGAGGTCTTCCGTCGCGTAGCGTCCCTCGTACAGGGCGACGTCGGTGTTCTTCTTGAACGCGGACCGCTCGACGAGGGTCTCGTCGGTGTAGTTCACTTTGTACCGCCGCTCGCGCTCCAGCGGGACGGCGGCGGCGAAGCGCAACCGAAACTCCACGAGAACCCGCCGCACGAGCAGCCAATCGCGGGAGGAGCGTTCGTCGAGTTCGAAGTCGATGGTGCGGTCCACCACCTCGGCGCGGGCCGCCGCGCCGTCAACCTCCAGCGCCAGGTTCTTCAACACGCTCGTCTCGCAGGAGGCCAGGAAGCGCTCGGACTCTTCCCGCGAGATCTCGCCGTCCTGGTCGGCGTCGGCTTCCTGGCCCAGGTACTCCGACACCCGGTCGTCGAACTCCAGCGAGTAATCCACCACCGCCCCCGTGGTGTCAAAACGTATCTGCGAGGTCGCCAGCACGTCGGGGAAGGGGTGCGCCCCGCCCCCGCGCGCCTCCGCTCGCCCGGCGGTGAGCGCCGACAGGAGAAGCGCCGCCAGCAGCATTCCCTTTCGCCTCATGGGGATGGCCAGCAACCGGCGCCCGACCGCCGACGCCTTCTCCGCGCCGCTGGCGTGGGCGTCACTTGCCCCCGCCGGGCCTGGCGGGAGGCGGCTCCTCCGCGTCGAGCGAGCCGGCGGCGGTCATGCGCTTCCCGCCCCGCTCCCACGCGATCTGGATGGGCTTGCCCGGCGGCGCGGTCAGAATGGCCACTTGCAGCGCCTCCAGGTCGGCCACCGGCTGGCCGTTGACTTCCACGATGCGGTCGCCGGTCTGCAACCCCTTCACCCCCAGCATCTTTTCCATTTTCGACGCCACCTGGGCGTCACAGACCACGCCCGGCCCGCCGCCTGGGGCCGCTTGCGGGGCGGCGGCCTGCTCCTCGTCGCCTTCGGGATTGGTGAGCACGGCTTCGCCGGCCATCGTCTTGCCGTCGCGAACCCACTTCACGCTCACTTTCTCGCCCCACTTGTGTTTGCGAAGCGCGCGCTGCAGGTCGCGCTGGTCTTTCAGCGCCGCGCCGTCCATCTCCACCACGATGTCGCCTTGGTCCAGTCCCAGAGTCTCCGAGGCATAGCCCTCCATGATGCCGCCCACGTAGACGCCCGGCTGCGGATTCTCCTCACCCTCAGGCGGCCGGCCCACGCTGATGCCCAGCAGCGGCCCGCGCGGGCCGCCGAACCCCAGGCCGAGCATCGGTTGCGGCTTGAACGTCGCCCGTTTCGGGTAGTTGGCCAGCACCTGGGTGGTGGCGGCCACCAGCCTGGTCACCGGCGCCATGCCTTCCAGGTTGATTCGGTCCAGGTCGTCAACCGGGGTGTGGTAGTCGGGGTGGAGCCCGGTGTGCATGAAGATCGACGGCACCTGTCGCATGATGAACGCCAACTGGTCCGACCCGCTGGCCATGCCAAACGGGTAGGCCAGTTTCAGGTTCAGACCGAACCGCTCGTTGGTCCGGTTCACCAGCGGTTGGAAGAACCCCCCGCCCGTCTCCGCCGCGATGACCTCAACGCGGTTGTTCCGCAAGCGACCCACCATGTCCATGTTGACCATCGCCGCCGTGTTCGCGATCGGGAACTCCGGGTGGGGGTGGGCGCAGTAGTAGAACGCCCCGAACAACCCCTTCTCTTCGGCGTTGAAGGCGATGAACAACACCGACCGCCGCGGCTTCACGGGCGCGGACGCCACGGCCTCGGCCGCCTCCAGCAGCGCGGCTGCGCCGGAAGCGTTGTCATCCGCGCCGTTGTGGAGCACGCCGACCGCGTTCACCTGCGAACCGAACCCCCCGAACCCGATGTGATCCATGTGCGCGCCCAGCACCACCACTTCCTTCTTCAACTCCGGGTCCGCGCCCCGCAAAAGCCCGATCACGTTGCCGCCGAACCGCGTCCGGGCGTCGGCCCGAACGGAGGCGGTGACCCCCGGAAGGTCGCACGATAGCGGCTTGCCGGTGTCGTCGATCGCTTTCTCGATCTCCTCCAGGTTCTTGCCCGCCCCCTTCATCAGCCCGGCGGCGACCCGCCGCGTGACATGCGCCACCGGAATCTCCAGCGTGGCGCCCCGCCTCCGCGGCTTCACGCTGAAGACGTTCACGGCCACGTCCGGGTCCTTCCAGTTCCGGTTGTGGGCCAACAGCACCGCGACCGCGCCGCGCTTCTGCGCCTCCTCGGCCTTGCGGTTGTCGGCCGCCTCGGCGACCTTGCGCTTGCCGCTGAACCGCGAGCCGACGTCGTTCTCCTGCGGCTCGCCCCGCAGCACGATCACCACCTTCCCCTTCACGTCCAGCCCGTCGAAGTCGTCGTAGTCGTAGTTCTCCGACGAAATGGCGTATCCCGCGAAGGCCACGCCGCCCGTCGCCTCCTTCGCGGGCGAGCCGGCGCAGGCGCTGAAGTCTTTCCCCACCGCCAGCGCCAGGGAACGCGGCTGGCCGCGCCCGTTCGCTCCGCGCGCGACCTGGATCGTCACCGCGCTGTCCGGCCCGTCGTAGACGGCCGGGCCTTTGTCTACGGTTTGGAACCAGCCGCCATCGTCGCCGGCCGGCTCCAGGCCGTAGGACTTGAACTCGGCCGCGACGTACTCCATCACCTTCCGGTTCTCGTCGCCGCCGGCCTCACGCCCCTGGCGCGCGTCGTCGCACAGGTAGCGCATGTGCGCCGTGATCTCCTCCAGCGTCACCGTCGACAACCCCAGCGGGTCCGCCTCCGCCCCCGCCTGGGCCTCCGCCTGCGCCGATACGGCGCGGCTCGGAAGAACCAGCGCGAGGACGACCACCAGCCGCCACGAGCACGCGATGACCCGGCGCATCCAGCACGACCTTTCCACTTTGCCACTTGGCAACCGTTGACTACCCACTGCTGACAACTGAAAACTGGCAACTGGAAACAGTATCAGCCGCCCGGCCCGGTGGTCAAACCCCGATCCCGGACCTCGGCGCCCGGCGCGTCCGTCTTCACGTTCTCTTCCTTCGCCTGCGCCGTCCCAGCGGCACGCTCCGTCGTCCCGCTCCCGGCGCTCGCGTTGCTCGCCGCCCGGCGAACGAAGAGCAAGGGGAAAACAACGTCGCTCACGCAGCAGGGCAGCAGCACGGCCACCACCACGATCACGAAAAGCCCGAAAAGTCGCCCCGGCTGGAAAAGGTCCGCGGCGGCGGCGCCGGGGGCCATGACGGCGTACGAGAAGAGATAGAAGACGGTGGCGAGGCATGAGACCACCACATGCGCGGAGTGGGAGTAGATCGTGCTGCGCCGCACGCGCCGCGCCGCCGCGATACCCAGCAGAACGCCCCCGATGGTGAAGGGCGCCTCCAACTGGGGGTGATCGATGAGGCAGACGTGCAACCGCGCCTCCACCCCCAGCATCTCCATCCCCAGGTAGGGCAGAAAAATGTCCGACACCGAGCAGATCCCCGCCGACCCCGCGATGCCCACCAGCACGGCGCGCCACACGCGCTGATCCCAAGTGAGGAACATCGCCGTGGTCGCGGCCGCCGAGAAGAGCAGGTGCGCCGGGTGCGTGATGTGAAACAGGTCGCCAAACCGCGCCCCCACCCGCCACCGCAACCCGCCGTCGTCCAGCATGATCGACAGGTAATAGGCGGCGAACATGCTCACCACGGCCGCGCCCACGGTGAAGGGCAGGTGGTCCAGCAACTCGACCGCGATGGGGTGGCGCTCGCCGCGGGGCGCGCCTGGCGCTCCGCCGCGCCGGAAGAGGCCGTGACCGTGGCCGCAACCCGGATGAGGTTCGCGCTGGTGGATGTCCAATTCGCCGGCTCCGTCTCGCTCTGGTGGACTCTCGCGCGCCCCGGGGCGCGCGCGTGCTCGCGTGCTATTGTACTCCCAAAGCCACTCGTTTCCTGTTCTCCCGCGAAGGTCTGGGAGTGCCGCTGAGGAAGACCGGAAGCCAGGAAACGGACGGGGCTGGTTGCCGTCAAGAAACCACGAATGGACACCAACGGGATTACAAGACCTCACAAGGGCGCTGGACGCTCGCCGACCCCGGCAACCCCCAAGGGACTTCCGATCCATTGTATTAGGAGGTTATTAGTCCGATACTCTACTACTGGCGCACACAACAAACATTTTTTGGGAAATTTACGAACGATCCTTGTTGACACAGGTGGCGACGTTGGTAGAGTAGTATTATCCCTTTCGGATGGGAGAGGGATGATATCCTTTGTGGTCACAGCCGGACAAGAGTCACGATGGGGAAAAATCCTGGGATTCGTGGTATGCGGTTCTATCGGGTCTCTCTGATCCTTTTCATCTGCGGACTCCTCGCCGGGGCCTTGTCTCCGTCCCCAGCCTTCGCAGCCGCAGCCGGCTGGACCGCCGGTTCGGTCCAGCAACTGACTTCAGGCGGGTCGAACTACGATTGCGTCAACGTCTCTCTCTCCCAGAACCGGATCGTCTACCGCAACGCCTCCAACTCCACCATCTACTACGCCGCGATGGACAACACCGGCGCCACAGCCATCATCACCGGCGGGCAGTACCGCGAGCCGGACATCAACTCCAGCGGCCAGGTGACCTTCATCGACTTCGTCAACGGGGGTGGCGCGGGGCCAGGTTTCTCTTACGTCCACCGCCGGAACTCGGCGCCCTACTCGTCCGACACCGCCACCTACTCCCCTTCGGCTGGGGAGGGCATTGGGAACTACCAGATGGCCACCATCGGCGACGACGGCGCCGTGCTGGTGGAAGCCACCTACAGCCACACCCAGAACAACTGGCCGGCGTTCTCGCTGGGCATCCGGCGGGCGGACAACGACACGGCCTTCTACAACGCCACGAACTACTACCCGAACGCGGCCAGCCTCTCCCAGTACATCTGGAGCGACGGCACCAACGTGATCCGCAACGCGGCCACCGACACGGGGTACGACGGCACCCACCCGGCCGTGAACCCCGCCGGCGACTACGTCTGGCGCAACGCGGCCGACGGCTACATCCATGCGGTGGTCGGTGGCACGTACCAGGGGGCGATCTCCACGGCTGCGGGCTATAACCCGGACATCGCCGACTTCGACTCCAGCACCGGCGCGGTCTGGGTCTACTGGATCCAGTCCGACGGCAGCGGCGAGCAGATCATGCGCCGGCTGCTGACCCGAACGCCGACCCTGGCCTCCAGCGACATCACCATCAGCGCCAACCCGATCACGGCGGACGGCTCCACCACCTACACGTTGACGGTGAAGGCGACGGACGGCGACGGTTCGGGCACCTTCGGCGGCTCCTGGGGCATTCTGGTGATGATGAGCCAGGCCCTCGGTTCCTGGACCAACGTTCACGGCTACTTCGGCTGGCATCCGACCAACACCACCGGTCCGCCCGGCTTCGGCGCGGCGCTGGAGACCGGCGCCTGTACTGGCGGCGGCTACGTCGGCAAGTACAACGGCTTCGGCCAGCAGTACGTGCAACTCGTGCCGGGGTCGTGCAGCACGTCGACGGCGGGGAACCAACGCACGGTGAACTTCGTCTTCCTGGCGCTGACCAACTGGGGCGACTACCAGAGCATGCGGGTGCATGGGTACGCCAACGACAAGAACGACGCCACCTCCGGCTGGGTGGATTGGGCCGGCGGCACGTTCTCCACGTTACCCGCCGCCCCGTCGGGGCTTTCGGTGACGAACCCCACGTTGTCGACGCTCGACCTCGCCTGGACGTTGAACTCCGGCTCCACTGAAACCGCCGTCAAGGTGCTGCGCAACGCCGTGGTCGTGGCCACGCTGGGAGCCGACGCCTCCTCCTGGCAGGACACCGGCCGCGCCGCCAACACCCAGTACACCTACCAGATCAAGGCCGCCAACAGCGGCGGGGACAGCGCCGGCTCGAACTCGGTGGCGAAGTACACCGCCATCGAGACGCCGGCGACGCCCACGTTCGGCGCCACCACCTCCTCCTCCCTCGTGCTCAACACCTCCGGCGTGTCCAACGTCGCCGCCGGCTCCTCCGGCGTCTGGTTCGAGTCCACCAACGGCGGCAACACCGGCATCCAGGCCTGGGTGCAGGTGACGACCGACACCGCCACCGCCCTGTCGCCCAACACCTCCTACACCTTCCAGGTAAAGGCGCGCAACGGCGACGGTCTGGAGACGGGGTGGTCGTCTACCTCCTCGCGCTACACGCTGCCCGGAATCCCCACCGGTCTGGCGAAGAGCGACCTCACCACCAACTCGCTCACCTGGTCCTGGACGGCGCCAGCCGGCGGGGCCAACGGCTACAAGTTAACCTGCAACGGCAACACCGTTGACGTGGGCGCGGTAACCTCGGCCACCGCCAGCCAGGCGAACGGGTTCGGGGTGATGAACGCCAACACGGCCTACACGGCCACGGTGCTGGGGTACAACAGTTCGGGGGACGGCGTGGCCACCGGCGGGGTGACGAACTACACCGCCATCGAGACGCCGGCGGCGCCGACGTTCGGCGCCACCACCTCGTCCTCCATCGTGCTGAACACCAGCGGCGCATCGAACATCACGGTCGCCTCCTCCGGCCTCTGGTTCGAGTCCACCACCGTCGGCGGCAACACCGGCATCCAGGCCTGGGTGCAGGTGACGACCGACACCGCCACCGCGCTGTCGCCGAACGTGCAGTACGACTTCCGCGTGAAGGGGCGCAACGGCGACGCCGTGGAGACCGGCTGGTCGTCCACCACGTCCCGTTACACGCTGCCCGACGTGCCGACCGGCCTCGCCCATACCGGCAACGCCACCAACTCCATCACCTGGGGCTGGACGGCGCCCGGCGGCGGCGCGAACGGGTACAAACTCACCTGCAACGGCAACACGGTCGACGTGGGCAACGTGCTGACCTTCGTGGCCAGCCAGGCGAACGGGTTCGGCTCTTTCCTGGCGAACACCACCTACACGGCCAGCGTGCGGGCCTACAACAGTTCGGGCGACGGCGTGGTGAGCGGGGGGGTGACGAACTACACCTCCATTGAGACGCCGACGGGGGTGGACACCGACTTCGCCACCGACACCAGCGTCCAGTTGCGGGCGCGGGGGTCGCTGAACAACCTGACGCTGGGCTCGTCGGGCCTCTTCTTCGAGTACGTCTCCGGCGGCGCCGGCGGCGGGCCGAGTTCCGCCTGGACGCAGACCAACACCTACCTGGACTCCGGGCTGTCGTCCTATACCGCGTATGTCTACAAAGTGAAGGCGCGCAACGGCGACGGCGACGAAACCCCCTACACCGCCAACTACACCCAGTACACCGCCCCCGCCGCGCCCACGCCGCCGCTGTCGTGGGACGGCGTGGCGGCGATCTGGACCGTGCCGCCGGGCGCGGCCAACCACCACATCCAGATTTATCGCGACATGCCCGGCCCGCCGGGGCAACTGATGTGGGAGTCGGATTCCAACTCCTCTCTCGGCAACTTCCCCTGGGGCGGGGCGGTGGCGGGGAACTCTTACTTCTTCCGGGTCTACGCCTACGTGAACTCGAACGGGCTGTGGGCGGGGCCGTACAGCGTCTATTCGGCGGGGGCCACGCCGGTCGACAACACCGCGCTGGCGCCCATCGACGTCTGGGTGTCCGACGCCAAGACCGGCGCGCAGGCCGATCCCGGCTCCAACGTCGTGCGCGGCGACATCAACACCGACGACATCACCCCGGTGGTCTTCAGCGCCAAGTACCAGGACGACGCCTGGGACTCAGCCTTCAAGGCGCGCGTGAAGGTCTCCTCCGCCGCCCTGGCTGACCCGGAGAACGACGCGGCCGACCTCTGGGACTCCGGCGACTACGCCGTGGCCCCGGTGCGCGCCAACACCCAGAGTCCAGACATCCTCTACCGCGGGCCGAAACTCAACAACAACCAGGACTACCACCTGCGCTTCCGCTTCATTGAGAAGTACGCCACCACCGACAACGAAGTGACCAGCCCCTGGTCGGCCGACGTCACCTTCCGCATCCAGCGCGACGTGTTGAAGACCGCTCTGACCGACGGGCCGTCGATCCACCCGACCACCAACGTCTGTGAGATCCGGGAGACCAACAAGTATCACTTCCGCTACGTCTACGATCTCACCGGCCCCACCACGCAGGTGCGCTTCACCTACTGGCGGCGCTCCACCGGGCCGACCGTGGCTGTGGAGGCCGTCGCGCCCGGCACCGCCCCAGTGACCACCGAAACCCTCCTCTCCGGCCCCGACGCCAACGGCTGGAGCCAGTATGAGGTGGTGATCGCCCCCGCCCAGTCGCAGGGCGTCGCCCGGCTGGGGTTCACCACCACCGGCGCCGGCAGCGTCTTCCTCGACGATATCGACGCGGCCGTGCAGTAAGCGGCCCGCTGACTGAACGCGGGTATCAGGCTGGAACCGCGGGCTGCTCCTCCCGTGATTTCATCGCGGCGAGGCTCTCGTGAATTTTAAAGAGGATGATCGTCGACTCGCAGATCACCCGCCACCAGATGGCGGAGAAAACGGCCCCGATCAGCGCGACGACGACACCGCCGATGAACCGGACGACGCTGAACGTGGAGCCGGTCGGCTCCGCCTCCGGCCGGGACATCGACCTGAAGAAGTCGACGCCCGGCCGCGTGTCTGCCCGCGGCTCGAAGCCGAACCAGATCGAGAAACCAACCGCGCTGCAGAGGATGACCAGAAGCCCCAGCGCGAAGAACACCTTGACCAACACGGGCAGCACCATGATGTCGAACTTGAGGAACTTCATCACCATCGGAACACGCTCCTTCCCGCCGGCGCGAATCGAGGAATCAGACACGATGCCACAAACCGCGAAACATGGCGCGCCTTGGCCGAACAATCAAGCAAGAACTATCGGGGAATTTCACCGCGCGGGTGGCGCCGGACCGGCCATGCGAGACGCCGGATTTGACAATCCGCGCGCCGCGCGTAGAATCGGGCATCATTGAATTCAGATCGAAACGAAGCGCGTTCCCGCCATGGCCGAAGACTCCTGCCCGAAGTGCGGGTCCGACGATGTCGCGTTCTCACCCCGCTCCAGCCGCGCGCTGTGCGGCGCTTGCGGCCATGCGTGGAACGCCGGCCCGCCGCCCGTGCCGGAAGGGGATGACGACGACGCCGTTCGTAGTGCGCCCGTGAGGGCGTCCGACGACGACGCCCCGCTGCTTTTCCGTCCCCCTCCCTCGATTTGACATTCCACCGTCGCGACATACAATCAGCTGGTGTCATCTCTTTCGCCGGTTCGGAGAGCGCCATGCTTGGAGCGCCCGTGAGCCACGCAGCGAATCGACGGCTCTTCCGCATATTCGTCAGTTCTACCTTCAAGGATATGGAGGATGAGCGCAACGCGCTTCACCGCGTCGTATTTCCTGAAGTCAAGAAGTACTGCCGCGAGCGCGGTTTCCGCTTCCAAACTGTCGATCTTCGTTGGGGCGTGAGCGAAGAGGCCGGCGTCGATCAACGCGCGCTGGCCATCTGTCTCACTGAGGTCGCCCGCTGCCGCGAGATTTCGCCACAACTTAACTTCCTCGCCCTCGTCGGCGACCGTTACGGCTGGGAGCCGCTTCCCGCCTGCATTCCCGCGGCCCACTTCGAGGCTCTCGCGCGCGAGGTTTCTTCGCCGGGCGACCATGACCTTTTACATCAGTGGTATCGCCTGGACGAAAACGCCGTCCCCGCCGAGTTCGTGCTGCTCGGATGCGACGGCGAGCGTGCGGGCGAACGCGGCGACTGGGCCGGGCGCATCGAACCCGCGCTACGCCGCATTCTACGCCGGGCACTTGAGGGCGTGCCTCTTGAGGAACTCGATGTGCGCCGATTCGTCGCTTCAGCCACCGAGCAGGAGATTCGTGCGGGCGCGCTGGACTTGTCTCTGGGGGAAAACAACGCGCTCTTCTTCCTCCGCCGGCTCGTCGTTGAAAATGGTGAGGAAGCGCCAGCGCACTTTCGGGGCGTCGACCCCGCCGCCAGCGCGAAGCAAGAGCGGCTTCGCGCCGAGATCGCCCGCACGCGTCCGGGCGACACGTGTGAGTACACCGCGACCTGGACGGGAGAGCACTTCCGCGAGGAAGAGATCGCCGCTTTTTGCGAGGCGGTGAAGAAGGAACTCATCGCGCGAATCGAGGCCGTGATTGCCGCGCACGAGGAGGTCGATCCGCTCGACGCCGAAATCGCCGAACATCGCACCTTCGCCCGCGAGCGCGCTGAGGTGCTCATCGGTCGCGACTCCGAGTTGGCGCGCATCGAACAGCATCTCGCCGCCGATGACAATTCGATCCTCGTCCTTCACGCCGACGGCGGCGCGGGAAAGTCGGCGGTGATGGCCGCAGCCGCCCTGCGCGCGGCGGGCGTGTCAGGCGTCCTGGGCGATGACTGCGAGCCACCGCCGCTGCCGGGTGCGGCATCGGCGGGTCCGAAGTCGCGAAATCCCGGAAGGGAGCGACACGCCGGAAAGGCGGGAGAGCAAGGAACGCCGCAATCCGGCTCAAATTCGGCGCGCACCGTTCTTTTGCGCTTCATCGGCGCGTCGTCGAAGACGTCCTCATCGCGCGACGTGTTACAAAGCCTCTGTGTGGAAGTGGCACGCACATTGGCGCTTGACGAGACGGAGCCGCCGGCTGAATTTCGCCGCCTCGTCGACCGTTTCCACGACCTGCTAGGCAAGGCCGGCGAGCGCGGCCCCGTGGCGCTATTCATCGACGCGCTTGATCAACTCCCGCCCAGCGACGAAGGGCGCGAACTCAACTGGCTCCCGCGTCGCCTGCCGCGAAACGTTCGCGTCGTCGTCTCCGTCCTCGACGGCAGCGACGCAGGCGCCCGGCTCAAAGCGTGGGAATCTGCCGCACGTTTCGTTCCGCTCGCGACGCTGGGCGAAGGCGACGGCGCAGCCATGCTCGACTCGTGGCTCGCTGCGGCCAGCGTGAGCCGGGCGCTCACCGCCCCGCAGCGTCGCGAAATTCTCGCCGGTTTCCAGCAACGCCCAAACCCGCTGTATCTGCGACTCGTCTTCGAGGAGGCGCGGCTTTGTAAGTCGTTCGATCCCGCCCCCGTGCTCCCCAACAACGTCGCCGGCGTGGTCCGCCATCTTCTCGCGAGGCTCTGCGAAAAGGCTGAGCACGGCGAGCACCTGGTGTCGCACGCGCTCGGCTACCTCTCAGCCGCGCGGACGGGGTTGACGGAGGAGGAGGTGATCGACGTTCTCACCGCCGACGCCGGTTTTTTCTCGCGGTTTCGCGCCGACGCCGAGAAGTACCACAAATTGCCGGAGCCGCGCGTGCCCGACGCGGTCTGGTCGCGCCTCTATTTCGACCTGCGCCCCTATCTGCGTGAGCGTTCGGTGGACGAGGTGGGGACACTTGGTTTCTTCCACCGCGTCATCGGCGAAGTCGTGGCCGAGCGGTTCCTCCCGCCGCCGCGCGCGCCGTCGATTCACGGCGGTTTGGCGCGCTACTTTGCCCGCGAGCCGAACTTGCTGCCCGATCCCGGATCCCCGCCGCCGGCCCGCCTGCCCAATCTGCGCCGCCTCTCCGAGTTGGCCTATCAACAGACCCTTGCCCAGGACTGGGACGGCTGTACGAAGACGCTGACCGACCTTTCGTTCATCGAGGCCGCCTGCCGCGCGCGGCCCGCGCGAATCTTCGCCCTGATACCCGACTACGACTTCGCTCTCGACGCGCTGCCCGAGACGCGGGCAGAACGCGCCAAGGCACGTGAGCAACAGGGGCGGTGCGAGGAGTATGGCCGTGCGTTGATCGAGTACGCCATGAACCCCGACGGCGTGAGGCTTCCGGAGATTGCGTCGGTCGCGCCTCTCGCGCGCGAGGAGATCAAGAAACGTGGAGATCGGGCGCGCGAGAACCCCAATCGAGGAGATCGCATGGAAGCGTTCGCGTCGTTCGTGCGCGGCCATGCCTACACACTTAAACAATTCGGTGCGCGCGATGGCTTCGTCGTTCAACAATCTCTCAACTCCGCGGATGGTGGACCATTGGCCGACGCGGGTGCGGGGACGATTGAGAGTACCGGTGCGGATCCCGGCGGCGGCCCGGATCATCATGAAGTTCCTATGGCACTCGTGGCACCTCAAGACCGTGCGGCCTTCGACGCCAATCCATCGCTGCTCACCGCGTTGATCGGACACACAGGTTCTGTTTCGGCGGTCGCGGTATCCGCAGACGGGCGGGTCGCCGTGAGCGGCGGTGCCGACGGGTCGATACGGGTATGGAACCTCGAAACAGGAGAGGAACGCGCGGTTCTGCATGCACACGGCCGAAGGCGCGCTCGCGGTGGGGAACGGATATTCAGCGCAGATGGAATGTGGGGAGCACCAATGACCATCGGTGTTTTGTCGATCACTGCAGATGGCGGCATCGCAGTTTCCGGCGGCATGGACGGTTCAATTCGGATCTGGAACCTTCGCACCATGACAGATGTCGCCGTCATTGAGAGCGTCACCGGGCGCACTGAAGGATGTACTATCATGGCCGCGACTGCAGACGCCCGAATGGCCGCAGTGGGACAAGTTGGTGGGAGGGTTAGGCTGTGGGATCTGGTTCGGAAGTTGCCATTATCTCTACTGAAGTTCCGCCACTCTTTTATGGAACCGTTCTGCAGCATCGCGTTGACTCCCTGCGGCCGGATCGGAATCGTCGGCATGCCGTATTCAGGAGCATGCGTCTTTGACACGACTTCGGGTGAAGTGCTTGCACGCTTGGGCGACAAAGAAACACACGTGACTGCGGTCACTATGTCACCGGATGGTGAGGTCGCGCTTATCGGGCAACATGATGGAACGCTGCGTGCGTGGAATGTCAAGAACTCGAAGGAGTCCGTTCGGCTGGTGGGTCATGCGAACGAGATTTCCGGCGTCGCGGTCACTGCAGACGGTCGCGTGGGTCTCTCCTCGGATGAAGGTGGGGTCATTCGGGTTTGGGATCTCGTGACCGGGGCGATGCGGTCTGTCTTCGAGGGCCATACGGATCGAGTGAATGCTATCGCAATGACCCCAGACGGGAGGTTCGCGGTATCCGCCGGCCTCGATGGAGTTCTGCGCATTTGGGATTTGTCGGTCGACAAGGGCAAGCCGCGCTTGGTGCCTGCTGCCGAGGTTTCGATTTGGCCCACGGGGAGTCTTGTATATTCGGCTCATGATGACGGCAGTTCGCAGTTTCGGGATTTCAACTCGATCTCTGAACACGCTATCACCGAACCGGGCGATGATGAGATCTTCGAATATACGCCGTCTCGCGATGGCTTTTCAATCCTGAGCACCAGCAAGTCTGGACAGGCTTGGGTGTATGATCAGGCAAGTGGAGACCTCACGGCAAGTTTGGCGGATGCAACGGAAGCCGTGCCACCTTTCGCTGTAACCGGCGATGGCCGTGTCTTGTTGAGTGCCGCACTTGATGGGACTGTGCGGGCTTGGGATCTCGCGATGGGGCATCAACTTCTTCGGCTTAAGGGACACGGCATTCTCAAAATGCAGGGGACGGACGAAATCACTTGTCTTGCTGTGACGCCAAATGGTCGGGTAGCACTGAGTGGATCAGCCGACGGAACGGTACGCGCCTGGGATCTGGCGAACGGCGCTGCTGTCGCCGTTCTCGAATCTTGCGAGACTCAAACGATCGAGCTCGACCGCATTACGTCGATTAGCGTGATCGCTAACGGATGCTGGGCGGTCATCGGTGATTCGGCCGGTAGGGTGCGGTTGTGGAACCTCGATACGTACGAAGAGCGTGCTCGATCAACGGGGCACAGTGGTCGCGTCGTGAAGGTCTCTACGACTCCAGACGGGGGCATTCTGGCAAGCGCAGGCGACGATGGAACTATTCGAGTATGGAATCTCACGACCGGCGATTGCGTGCTCGTCGCTGACCTCCGTTCACCAATTCGGTGTCTTTCTGAAGTTACACAAAATCGCCGGGTCGTCGCGGGTCTCGCAGACGGAAGGATACTCCGAATCAGCCTGCCGCCGGTGCAAGTCAGTGAACCATATATAACAGCGACGCGTATCTGGCGCCATGATTCCTGTACTGAATCCCGTGTTGCCCCTATCGCGTGTTGTGTCTGGTGCAACGCTCGCTTCGCTCCGCCCCTCGAAATGCTGCAGACCTTGTCGTTGCCGGAGATGCGCGGATCATCCTGCGACGCAGGTAGCCGCGTGCAACTAAAACCTATCGCCGCGCTCGGCAAGGTCCGGCGAATCGCCAACGATGTCAGGCGGTTTGCCGGATTTACGTTGAAACTCTTCCCTGCCATGGTGCAGGGTCGCGTGGCCGAGATTTTCGCCGAGCGTGCTATCTCTACCGCAGTGCCAGCGACAAACCTGAAAATCAACGCGACCTCGGAACCGGAATCGTCGTTTAATAGCGCATCTGTGCTTCGGCGGGGGAATGCTTTGGTTCCCCGCCACAGTATCTCGGGCGACGCGAGGGAGAAGAGTCTGTGTGTATCGTGCCCTGAGTGTAGCCGCCCTCTTCGGTTCAATCCATACGTATGCGACTCGTCCGCGTGGGTGGGAGCGGCACGGGAAGCCGGACACCACCACAAACGCGGCCCGACCAGCGGATTCAGCATTGCAACGGGCATGCTCGCGTTTGGGATCGGGCTTGTGGCGTTCATGAAGTTCCCGTTGCTCCACTTCGTGGCATTAGTTCTTGCTACAATCACGGAGCGACGTGTTGAACGTCACCGTACTCGGCGAAAACACCCGTCGCGGTCAGGCACGGGCTTTGCTCTCCTTCTGGTGCGTGCGACACGGTTGCTCGCGATCGTGAATCTCTTGTGGTGGATCGGATCATCAGTTTGTTCTTGCCATTTGTACTGACGTTCGAACCACAGTTCGTCGGCTGCACGCCGCGCGCCACCGCGCGCCTTGGCCGCATCCCCCGCGCGAAATCGGTGGTCGACGCTCCCATCGCGGCATGTGGCGCTCTGTGCGCACCCTACAAACTGAAGTAACGCTTCCCGTCGCATCCCCCATCTCCCCATGCCCCCCGCCCGCCATACATCGCTCGCGGCCCTGATTCGCGAATGGGAGGGGCGCGACATCGCCGCGTGGGCCGGTTCGCCGGAGAAGCACCTGGCGCTCGGCACGCGGGCGGTGGAGTTGGGCGAGCCGACGCGGGCGGTGATCGAGGCGCTCGAACGGGCCGCGCGGAGGGGGGCGGGCATGCCTCACGCGGAGACGCAGAGGCGCGGAGATGATGAGAGCGCGGGCGATCCGGCGCTCGACGCCCATTGCCCCAACGCCGCGTGCGGCCGGCCGTTGCGGTTCAACCCGTTCGTGTGCGACACCTCCTCCCGGATCCCGCCCCCGCCCTTGGGCGCTCGGTCCGTCTCGGAATCGCCCACCGCGATGCAGGTTCGGGCGAACCCGCCCGCTCGCCTGGTGCGCCGCGCGAAAGGCAAGATGCGAGCGCGCGCTCGATCTGTCTCGGAATCGCTCACCCCGGAGCAGGGTTGGGCGGATCGGATCGGGTGCCTTGTTCTGGCCCTGTTGGGGGCGGTGGCCCTCACCGGATTTGTCTACCTTCTCTCGCACGCGGAAGGCCGCACTGCAGGGCGGCTCGTGATATTGGTAGTATTCCTCGTCGTTTCGGGAATCATCGCCGCCGCGCGCCGGTGACCTCGCCTTGCCCGACGCGGGCGACGTTGCCCCACCCCCGCCGCCGTGCGAGTAGGGCGCGCCGTGCGCGCCGATTGATCCGGCAACCGCCTTCGCCCACGGGTAGGATCAACGGATCGGCGCGCACGGCGCGCCCTACGGACTACGAAGACAACGAAACGCGCGCGAAACACAACGCAGCCGGGCGATGGGTAACGGCCGTCAACAACTGGGGCGCCCTCGGCGCGTGGGCGCACCACGTCTGCCGGAACCCGGCGCTGCTCAGCCAGGAATTGAATACATTGTCGCATCTTCAAGGATGAAAAAGGCCCACGGGTCGGCCAGGTTGTGTTATCGTGCCGCTCGCGGCAAGTCGCGGGGTCTGGGGAGAGTGCCGATGCGCGCTATCTGTACATTCCGGTGGGCGATCGCGGCCGCGTGGCCGGTGGCCCTGGGGGTGGCGGCGTTGGTCGGCGGCGCGCTGGGTGGGCGCTCTTCCGTCGCCGAAGAGGGGCGGGAGAAGCAGCCGCCGGTCCAAGGTTCCGCTCCGGCCGCGCCGCCCGCGGCTGGTTCGCCCGCCGCGGCGGGCGAATCGGGAGCGTGGAAGCCGGAGATCAAGGACGTGCGCGTTCCGGCGCGGGACGGCAAGTTCCTGGCCGGCGACGTCTATCTTCCACCGAGGCCGGGGAAGTACCCCTCGGTGCTCATCCAGACGCCCTATAACAAGAACCGGCTCGGCGCGGTCACCGGGGAAGCGGCGGCGGACAAGCGGCTGAAGAGCAACTATCACGGTCTGTACGACCGCGAGCACTACGCGTACGTGGTGGTGGACTGGCGCGGGTTTTACGGGTCGCGGGAGGCGAAGTCGGCCACGTCGCGCGGCCGGGGCAACGATGGGTTCGACACGGTGGAGTGGATCGCGAAGCAAGCGTGGAGCGACGGCAAGGTGGGCACGTGGGGGCCGAGCGCCCTCGGCAAGGCGCAATTCGACACCGCCGCGGAGAAGCCGCCGCACCTCGTCTGCTGCGTGCCGCTGGTGGCGACGATGGGGCAGACGTACGAGTACTTTTACGACGGGGGCGTTTTCCGCGAGGCGCACGTGAAGGCGCTGGACGCTCTGGGCTTCGGCGTCGGCGTGCTGCGCCTCTTTCCCCTCCCGGACGTGGCGGTGTGGAAGAACCTGGAGAGAGACACCTATCACCCCGATCTGCTCGACGTGCCCATGCTGCTGATCACCGGGTGGTGGGACAACTTTCCCGACGCCATTCTGCGGAACTTCAACGACTTCCGGAAGAAGTCCGGCCCGGTGGCGCGGGAGAACACCTACCTGCTGGTCGGCCCGTGGGACCACATGTCGGTGGACATGGGCGAGCAGGGGGAGGCGAAGTACGAGGGGGCGGCCGACGTGGCGCGGAAGGCCACGCTGGCCTTCTTTGACCACTACCTGCGCGGCGCGAAGAACGACGGCTGGGAGAAGACGCCGGTGGTGCGCTACTACCAGTGCGGCGAGAACGCTCCCTGGGTGGAGGCGGCGCAGTTTCCCGGCCGTCCGGTGAAGGAACAGACCTGGAACCTGACCGCCGACGGCCGGATCACGCGGGAAGCGCCGGGACCGGCCACGGCCGACAAGCCGCTGACCCGCGCCTACACGTACGACCCGACCGATCCGCCGCCGACGCTGGGGGGCGCCAACCTGCCGCCGCTGCCGCACGGGCAATGCGATCTGAAGAAACTGGAGAACCGGCGTGACGTGCTGGTCTACACCACCGGCAAACTGTCCGCGCCGCTGCGGACCTGCGGGAACATGCGGGTTTCGCTGTCGTGCGGCGTGAACCGCGCCGACGTGGACCTGGCGGTGTGGGTGGCCGACGGGTTGCCCGACGGCCGGGTGATGCACGTGGCCGACGCCATCCAGCGCGCGAAACTGCGCGCCGGGAAGGTGGAGCCGCTCACGCCGGGGGCGGTGGTCACGGTGACGGTGCGGTTGCCGGTCACGGCCTATACGTTCGGTCAGGACCACGAGTTGAAGGTGCTGGTGGCCTCGGGGAATTCTCCGCGGTACGGGCGCAACCCGCACACGGGGGCCGACCAGTGGGAGGCCGCTGGCGCGCGGAGCGCCGATGTCACCCTGTATCACGACGCGGCCCGCCCCGCGTCACTCGTGCTGCCGATGTTGGCCGGACCGCTCGCCGCGCCGGCGGCGGCGCCGCCGCCCGCCGGGCCGGCCGAGAAGACGGCGGGGCGGTAACCGGGCGTGCTCAATAGCGCCGTACGACGCCGACGACGACGCCCTGAATTTTGACTTCCTTGGGATAGAAGGGTTTCAGATTCGGGTTGGCCGGTTGGAGGCGAACAGTTTTCTTGTTCTCGAGGAAGTATTTTTTCAGCGTGGCCTCGTTCTGGTTGACGAGGGCGACCACGGTGTCGCCGTTCTCCGGCACGCTCTTGCGCTGGATGATGACGTAGTCGCCGTCCTGGATGCCCTCGTCGATCATGGAGTCGCCGCGCACCCGCAGGACGAAGCAATCGCGGCGCGGCGGCAGCACGCGATCCAGGTCGAACTCCTCCTGGTCGAGCAGCGCCTCAATGGGCATCCCGGCCGAGATGTAGCCCAGGAGGGGCATGCGCGGCTGGGAAGACTCCTTGAAGTCCTCGGCCAGAATCGTGATGCCCCGGGCCTCGTGTTTGTTGCGGCGCACGGCGGCCTTGCGCTCCAGTTGGCGCAGGTGGGAGTGAGCGGTTTCCTTGGTGATGCCGAAGTTGGCGGCGATCTCGGCCAGCGTGGGCGCGATGCGGTTGGCGCGCTTGTAGTCGATGAGGAAGTCGAGCACGTCGCGTTGTTTCTTGGTGAGATTCATCTGACGCCTGTATGACGGTGAAGGTGGACTTTCCCCGGACCTTGGCCACTTCCGTATCACGGCTCGCCACGATAATCCACAAAAAACCTGACGCGCGCGCCGGGAGGCCGGGCCAGCGGCTTTTTCGCGCCCCGTGGCGATCCGGACCGCCCGGCGTCACGCGCCGCGCGCGAGGGCCTGGGCAAGGAAGCGGCCGGTGTGAGACGCCGCCGCGGCGGCCACCTCTTCCGGCGTTCCCTCGGCCACCACCCGGCCGCCGTGCTCGCCTCCCTCGGGGCCAAGATCGATGATCCAGTCGGCGGCGCGGATCACGTCGAGATTATGCTCGATGACCACCACCGTGTTGCCGTGGTCCACCAGTTGCCCCAGCACGTCCAGCAGGCGGGCCACGTCGGCGGGGTGCAGGCCGGTGGTGGGTTCGTCCAGCACGTACAAGGTCCGGCCGGTCTGCCGTCCGGCCAGTTCCGCCGCGAGTTTCACCCGCTGGGCCTCTCCGCCGGAGAAGGTCGACGCCGGCTGGCCGAGCGGCAGGTAGGCGAGGCCGACCGATTTCATGACCTCCAGCAACCGGCGGAGTTCGGGGACGCGGTCGAAGGATCGCAGCGCCTCGTCGACGCGGAGGTTGAGCACGTCGGCGATGGTGACACCGCGCCAGCGGACTTCGCGCGTCTCGCGGTTGTACCGCGAGCCGCCGCAGGCCTCGCAGGTGACGAAAACGTCGGGCAGGAAGTGCATCTCCACGCGCCGGGTCCCTTGGCCGCGGCAGGTCTCACAGCGCCCGCCCTTCACGTTGAACGAGAAGCGGTTCTCATGGTAGCCGCGGATCCGGGCCTCCTTGGTGGCCGCGAAGAGCCGGCGGATTTCGTCGAACGCCCCGGTGTGGGTGGCCGCGTTGGAGCGCGGCGTGCGGCCGATGCTCGTCTGGCTGATCTCCACCACGTTGTCAACGCAGGAAACTCCCAGAAGTTGCCGATGGGCGCCGGGCCGCGGGCCGGACCTCTGCAGCCGCCGCCGGAGGGCGGCCAGCAAGACGCGGCCGACCAGCGTGGACTTGCCCGACCCGGAGACGCCCGTGACGCAGGTGAAGACGCCGGCCGGAAACTTGACGCGCAGGTCTTTCAGGTTGTGCTCGGTGGCGCCGACCACTTCCACCGCCTTGTAGGGCGAGGCGGGCCGCCGGCGCGCGGGGGTGGCGACCTCCAGGGCGCCGGCCAGGTAGCGGCCCGTGAGCGAACGCGGCTCCGCGGCAGCCTTCTCCACCGGGCCGCGGTAGATCACGTCGCCGCCGGCGCCGCCGGCGCCCGGTCCCATGTCCACCAGGAGATCGGCGGCGCGCAGCACGTCGGCGTCGTGCTCCACCACGATGACCGTGTTGCCGGCGTCACGGATGCGCCGCAGGATGGCGATAAGCCGCTCAGTGTCGCGCGGGTGGAGGCCGGTGGTGGGTTCGTCGAGCACGTAGCAGACCCCGGCCAGGCCGCCGGCGATCTGGGTCGCCAGCCGGATGCGCTGCGCCTCGCCCCCGGAGAGGGTGGAACAGAGGCGATCCAGCGTCAGGTAGGCCAACCCCACGTCCAACAGGAGGTCAAGGCGCGAGATCACGTGCGCCAGCACCGGCCGGGCCACGGTCAGTTCGTCGCCGGCCAGGGCCAACCCGGCGATGAAGTCCCGCGCGCCGGCGACGGTCATGGCGCACAGTTCCGCGATGTTGCGTCCGCCGACTCGCACCGCCAGGGCCACGGGCGACAGCCTGGCCCCACCGCAGGCGGCGCAGGGGAAGTCGGCCAGGAACGGCTCCACCTCGCGCCGGGCGCGCGCGCCGCGGGCCTTCTCGAAACGATGGGCCAGCGCCGGGATCACCCCCTCGAAGGCGGGCGCGCCGTCCGCCGCGGGCGCGCCGAAGAGCAGCGCCTGGCGCGCCTCTTCCGGCATTTTGCTGAACGCGGCGTGGAGGCTGACGCCGGCGCGGGCGCAGAAGGCCTCAGCCAGGGGGCGAAAGAGCGGATCGAGTTTACCGTCCGGCCCGCGCCAGGGGGCGATGGCCCCCCCGGCCAGCGACAGCGCCGGGGCGGGCGCCACCAGGTCGGGGTCGGGCCGGGGCGCCGCGCCCAGGCCGTGGCAGGCCGCGCAGGCGCCCTCGGGCGCGTTGAAACTGAAGGTTTTCGGCGTGAGGTCGCCGATCACGATGCCGCACGCGCGGCACGCCGGGCGCTCGGCGTGGGTCTCTTCCGCCCATTGATCCTCGCCCGTCTCCCGCAGCACGGTGACGAAGCCCCCGGAGACGCGGTAGGCCAGTTCCACCGACTCCGCCACCCGCGACCGCGCCCCCGGCGCCACGAAGTTGCGGTCCACCACCGCGTCGATGGTGTGCGGCGCTTCCGGGGCCAGGGGCAGATCGCCGTCCAGCCGCGCGAACTGCCCGTCCACCCGCGCGCGCACGAAACCCTCCCGCTGCATCCGGCGCAGGGTGTCCTGGTGGCGTCCCGGCGCGGCGCGGGCGTAGGGCGCCAGCACGCAATACCGCGTGTGATCGGGCCACGAGACGATCGCCTCCGTCACCTGTTCAACGGTGCGACTCCTTACCGCCCCGCCGCAACCCGGGCAGTGCGGGCGGCCGACGCGGGCGAAGAGCAGGCGAAAGAAGTCATACAACTCCGTGCTGGTGGCCACCGTCGATCGCGGCCCCGGCGAGCCGTGCCGCTGTGACACCGCCACGGTCGGCGGCAGGCCCTCGATGGACTCGACGTCGGGCTTGTGCAGCTGTTCCTGGAAACTGCGCGCGTGGATGGAGAGCGACTCCACGT
>JACQVU010000170.1 GCA_016209585.1 Planctomycetota bacterium | reverse complement strand
GCCTCCCGCCAGCCCGCGCGATCGGCGTGGGGGCAGGGATGCCGGCGAAGCCCCAGGCGCATCCGCGACGCCGGGTGCGTCGGGTCTTTCACGTTGTACAGCGGGTGGCGGTAGAGCGACGAGTAGAACTCTCCGTCGCACGGAATCCCCTCCGCCTCCAGCGCCTCCACGAAACGGTCGCGGTGGAGGCCGCCGAAGCGCGCCGGATCGTACCGCAGGATGAACTGGTACCCGTGCCGCACCGTGTGCCGCGGGTCGCGCGAGAGCGGCCGGATCCCGGGAACGTCGGCCACCGCCGCCTCCAGCGCCGCCATCATCTTCTCGCGGTGCGCGTTCTGTTTCGCCAGACGCGAAAGCTGGCAGCGCAGCACGGCGGCCGACCACTCCGTGATGCGGTAGTTGTAGCCGATCATCGGAGCCTCAATCGGGCCGTACTGCGGCTCGCGACGCCCGCAGTTGACCAGCGAGTGCGCCCGCCCGGCCAGCGCCGCGTCGCTCGTGAGCAGCACCCCGCCCTCGCCGGCCGTCACCAGTTTCGACGACTGCATGGAGAAGCTGCCGAAGTCGCCGATCGCCCCCGCGCACTTCTCGCGCCACTTCCCGCCGTGGGCGTGGGCGCAGTCTTCCACCACGAAGAGACGGCGCCGCCTGGCGATCTCCATGATCGCGTCCATGTCGGCCATGGAACAGGCCAGGTGCACCGGCACGATGGCCCTCGTCTTCCGGGTGATCGCCTTCTCGACCTGCTTCGGATCCAGACAATAGGTCTCCGGGTCCACGTCCGCGAACACCGGCGACAGCCCGCACTCCAGCCCGGCCACGGCGGTGGCGGCGAAGGTGTAAGGGGTGGTGACGTACTCATCGCCTGGGCGCAGGCCCAGCGCGCGGAAGGCCACCTTCAGCGTCACCGTGCCGTTCGCGCAGCAGATGCCGAACCGCGCCCCGTGGGCGCGCGCGAACTCGGCCGCGAACGCCGTGGCCTCGGTGTTCGGCTCCGGGTAGCCGCCCCAGTTCCGCGAGCGCAATACCCGCAGCAGCGCGCGCTCCTCCGACCGGTCGTACACCGGCCACTCCGGCCACTTCCTGGCACGCAGCGGTTTCCCGCCGCGAATCGCCAACTTCGGCATGTGTTCCGCTCCTCCCTCCCCGCGGCGGCTCACCCGCGTCGCGCGAGACGCCATTCGCGCGGGGCAACCCCGTCCCCGCCCGCCGCGCGGGGGGCTATTATTACTCTCTCACTCCCCCCGCGAATCACGAAAAAAAGGTCGAGGGCCGGGGGTCAAGCGGAGTACCGCGGTGTTGGGTGTTGGGTGCTGGGTGTTGGGCCCAGCACCCAGCACCCAGCACCCAAAGGCGGGGGTCGGTCTCCTTGTCTCCCTGTCTCCTTGTCTTCTTGTCTCCCCATCTCCCCTTAGCCCGCCGGGAAATGGCGGTCGAAGGTGGCACGCACCTCGCCGGTGACCCGGTGGAAATCGGCCAACAGCGCGTCGCCCGGCGAAACATTATCGACGCGCGAATACCCGAGGCGCCGGGCAAGTCCGTCGCGCGCCTCGCGCGCCTCCGGAATGGCCTTGTCGGCCGTGGAAGACATCAGGCGGATGCGGTTTTCCAGCCGCCTGAGAAAGCGCCAGGCGGCAAGCAGGGAGGCGGCCTCGGCCGGTGGCAGGTAGCCGCGCCGGGTCAGGAGGTCGAGCGCGCTGGCGGTGGACGTCACGCGCAACCTCTGGTCGCCGGGTCCATGCTCGATCTGCAGCGCCTGGGTGATGAACTCGACGTCGGTCAGACCGCCTGGGCCGCGCTTGATGCGGTTGCCGGCCGACGCGGCTTCCATGCGAGCACGCATGGCGCGCAGGTCGGCGCGCCAGCCTTGGGGAAGCGGGCGCTGGTAAGCGACCGCGTCCAGCGCGCGGCGCGCTCGCGCGAGGAAGTCGGCGGCTGGGGCGTTCTCGGTCGCCGGTCGCGCCATGGGGAAGACGACGCGGGCGCGGGTCATCATCAGGCGTTCCCAGAGACAGGCCGTGCCCGACTCGTGGTATCTCAGCAGTTCCGGGATCGACGTGGCCAGGAGTCCCTGCGAGCCGAGGGGGCGCAGCCGGGCGTCGGTCTCGTACAGCGCGCCGTGTTCGGTCACGCGCGAGAGCGACGACATGATCTCCGCCGCCACCCGCGAAAAAGGGGCCGTCGCCGCGGGCGCCGGATCATGAAGGAAGAGGAGGTCCAGGTCGGAGCCGAAGCCCATTTCCCCGCCGCCCAGTTTGCCAAGGCCGACAACCGCGAACGGGGCGGAAACCGGGCCCTGGCCGTGAGCGACGAGAGCGCGCGCGGTTTCGACCTGGAGGACGGCGTCAGCCAGAGCGGTGAGATCGGCCAGGGTCTCTTCGACCGGGGACTTGTTCTGAATGTCGCGGATGGCGATGCGCAGCGTTTCGAGGTGCTTGAACTCGTGCAGCGCGCCCGGTTCGGTCGCGCCGGGAAGGCCGGCGGGAGGGCGCGCCGCCGGGCCGACCACGGCGATGCGGTCGATGAACTCGTCGATGCGGCCGGGCGCCGCGAGCAGCAGGTCGGCCAGCGGCTGGGAGTGGGCGCAGAGGTCCACGAACACCTCCAGCGCCTGGTGGTTCTCGGCGAGCAGTTGATAGAAGGTGGCCTTGCCGCACAGGCGGGCGGCGACGCCTTCGAGGTTGGCCAGGCCGAGGTCGGGGTCGGGCGAGGCGGCGAGGCGGACCAGCAGCGCCGGGGCCAGGCCGGCCAGGAACTTCTGCGCGCGCGGCGAGTAGGCGCTGAACAGCCCCTCCTCGCGCGCCATGCGGGCGAGGTTGGCGGCGGCCGCGGCCGGGTCGCGAAAGCCGCGGCCGGCGAGCACCGCGCGGCGGTCGGCATCCGGCATGTCGGGGTCGA
This sequence comes from Planctomycetota bacterium, assembly GCA_016209585.1. Lineage (GTDB taxonomy): Bacteria > Planctomycetota > UBA8742 > JACQVU01 > JACQVU01 > JACQVU01. Next base: position 1,836 of record JACQVU010000170.1, on the reverse strand, counting down.
GGATGAGGGCGGTCTCCGCCGCGGCCGGCTCGGTTCCGCCGGCGAAGAGCCGGGCGAAGTGGCGGTTGAACGCTTCGCGGGCGGCGGTCGCGTGGCGCTGAAGTTCCGCGTGGAACGCGGCCGCGGGGTCCGGGCGCTTGGAGGGCAGGAAACCCATGCGCACGGCCACGCGCCGGAGGGCATCTGGGGTATCGGGAAGGCGGTGTTCCTGGAACAGCCCCTCCAGCATCACCCGGTGCTCGGCCGCGCGGAGGAAGCGGTAGGCGGCGGAGAGTTCCCCGGCCTCGTCGGCGGTGACGATGCCGGCGAGGTTGAGGAGGGCGAGGCCGTCGAGGGTGTTGCCGGCGCGGATGGACTCCAGTCGGCCGCCGGAGAGGAGTTGGTGGAACTGCACCAGGAACTCGACGTCGCGTATGCCGCCGGCGCCGGCCTTGAGGTGGAAGCGGCCGGCGGCGTCGGAGGCGGCCTTTTGTTCCATGCGTTCGCGCAGGGCGCGGATGTCGGCGATCTCTTGCCACGTGAGAAACCGCTTGTAGACCAAGGGCGTGACGCGGGAGAGGTAACGCTCGCCGAGGGCCTCGTCGCCGGCCACGGGCCGGCATTTCAGGGCGGCCTGGCGCTCCCAGGTGGCGCTTGGGTCGGCCAGCGCCTCCACGGCGCGGTCCAGCGAGGAGGCCAGCGGCCCCTGGGTTCCAAAGGGGCGCAGGCGCGTGTCCACGCGGAAGACGTAGCCGGCGTCGGTCACCTGTGACAGCGCCCGCACCACGAAGGCCGCCAATCGCGCGTGCCAGTCGGCGGCGGCGATGGACTCTCGCCCGCCGCGCGTCTCGGCGTGGGGGTCGCCGCCGAAAATGAAGGCCAGGTCGACGTCCGACGAATAGTTCAGTTCCCGTCCGCCCAACTTGCCGTACCCCAGCACGGCGAACGCCGGCGGCCCGCCATTGCAGCCCGTCGATAAAATCCTGTCGGGCGAAAAACGGCTGCGAACCATTTCGTCGTCGTCGCGCGAAAACGCTGTATTTCCCCGAATACGGGCGTTTTCGCGCTCCTCGACGAAACGGCTCTCGCTCGTTTTTCGCCGCGCCATGACTTTACCGACGGGCTGCTGGGGAGCGCCGTACCGCTCGGCCAGCGCCCGCGCGCCGACCTCGACGGCCGCCGCCGCCGCGCACTCAGCCACGGTGGTGAGGGCCAGCGAGACCTCCGCCAGCGGCGCGCGAAATCCGAGGTCGCGCAGGGCGATGGCCGCGAAGGCCTCGCGCTTGAATCGCCGCAGCGCGGTGAACAACGCGGCCTCGTCGCACCCGGAGGCGCCCCCGGCGTCGGCCAGCACCTCCGCGCAACGCCGGCGCAGCGCCTCGGGCGAGAGCGGCCCGTCGTACGCGCCGGTGGCCGCGGCTGACCGGGACGCGGGCGACGCCAGCAGCCACGTTCCCAGCAGCGGGCTGCCGCCGAAGAAGGCCGCCAGCCGCCCGATCCGCTCCGGCAGGCGGGGGTCGGCGGCGGGAAGGGGCGTGGCCGCGCAGAGATCGGCCAGGAGGCGCAGGGCCTCGCGCGGCTCAGCCGCGTCGCCGGCGGCGTCCAGCAGGGGGCCGAAAGCGACGCCCTCGGGCAGGAAAGCGTGCAGCCGCTCCACGGCGGCGGGTTCGAGGTCGAAGACGTGGGCCGCGGCGGACATCACCCCTTCGCGCGGAACAGGAACAACTCGAAACTCTCGCGGTATCCGGGCGTGAGGCCCACGAGCGGCCGCCCCAGGAAGGCGAGCCGCCCCGGAAACAGATCGCCGGCGAGCCGCGCGCCGTCCAGCCAGGGCCGCCGCGCGACCGGCGCGAGCCG
>JACQVU010000169.1 GCA_016209585.1 Planctomycetota bacterium | reverse complement strand
GGTCGGGGGCCGCCCGCCGCGCGACGAAAAGCGCCAGTGTTCCGAACGTGGTGCGTATCTGTTCGCGGACCTCGACGTGGGCGAAGCCGGCCTCGCGCATCAGGTCGGGCAGCATGCCGCGGACGTTGTCGGTGGTGGTCTCGAAACCGTCGATGAACTGCAAGACGAAGAACTGCGCCCGCGCCAACGGGCCGGAGGGCGCGCTGAAGTCAGCCACGTGCAGTTCCCCGCCCGGACGCAGCACGCGGGCGATCTCGGCCAAGGTGCGCCGCTTGTCGCCGAGGCGAAGGTGATGGAAGAAAAGCGTGGAGAAGACCCGGTCGAACGCGTCCGCCGCGTAAGGCAGGGCGGTGGAGAACCCCCGGTGCAAGCGCATGGGCACGCGCTCGCGCGCCAGTTTCTCCCGCGCGCGGAGCAGCACGTCGAAGTCGGCGTCGATCCCCGTCAGCCGGATCGCCGGCCGCGCCCGCCAGGCGGCGAGGCCCAGCGTGCCGGTGCCGCAGGCGAGGTCGAGCACCTCCATACCCGGCTCCAGCGCGGCCTGGCGCAGAAGGCGCGACTTGAACGTCGCCTCCCGCGTCGTCAGCCGCGCCAGCGGGTCATAAAGGAACGTGGCCCACCGCACGCCCATCGCCGGAATGAACGCGCCCTCCGCCCGCGGCGTAGTGGCGCGCAAAAAGGCCCATTTGACGGCGCAGAGCAGCAGCAACCAGGGATAGAGGGTCATGGAGTCTTCCGGCCAGAAGAGCGGAACCTCGCCCGTCCACCACGAGAAGGGGAAGAGCCAGGGGTAGCCGCCGCCGAGGTGGGCTTGCAGCCCGTCGAGGAAGAGGTGGAAGAACGCGCCGGCGAGGAGCAGTTTGAACGCCTCCCACCGCACCGCCTGCGCGAAGAAGAGCGACACCAGGGCGCACGCGGCCACCATGGGCACGGGGGCGTGAAGGGGCGTCAGCGCCTCGTACCCCCACTTCGGCAGCAGCACCCAGGCGCGCGTCAGGGCGTCCGGCAGGATGCCGCCAAGCACGAAGAGCACGATCTCCCGCCGCCGGCCATCGCCCACCAGGTAGGCGGCGGCGGCGTGGCTGACGACGTCAGGCATGCGGGTAGTCCACGGCGCTCACATCGACCTGCGGTACTTTCCGCCGACCTCGGAGAGCGCGGCCGTGATCTGGCCGAGGGAGGCGTGCTGGACGGTTTCCAGCAACTCCTCGAAGAGGTTTCCGCCGGCGCGGGCGGTCTGTTGCAGGCGCGAGAGCGCGGCCGGGGCCTCTTTCGCGTGGCGGCGCTGGAAATCGCGCAGGGAGTCGATTTGGGCCTGTTTCTGCTCATCCGGCGCGCGGCTCAGCGGCAGGCTGGGCGGCGTGGCGGACTGCCGGGGGTCGTTGTTCCTGAAGAAGGTGTTGACGCCCATGATGGGGAGGGCGCCGGACATTTTTTTTTCTTCGTAGTCGAGCGACTCTTCCTGGATGCGGGAGCGCTGGTACTGAAGTTCCATGGCGCCGAGCACGCCGCCGCGCTCGGTGAGGCGGTCGAATTCGGCGAGCACGGCCTCCTAGACGAGGTCGGTCAATTCCTCGATGAAGAAGGAGCCTTGCCAGGGGTTCTCGTTGTTGGTGAGACCGAGTTCGTGGTTGATGATCATCTGAATGGCGAGGGCGCGCCGGACCGACGCCTCGGTGGGGGTGGTGATGGCCTCGTCGTAGGCGTTGGTGTGGAGCGAGTTCGTGTGGTCGCACACCGCCAGCAGCGCCTGCAACGTGGTGCGGATGTCGTTGAACTCGATCTCCTGGGCGTGCAGCGAGCGGCCGCTGGTCTGGATGTGGTACTTGAGCCGCTGCGAGCGGTCGCCGGCGTGATAGAGATCGCGCATGGCCACGGCCCAGATGCGCCGCGCCACCCGGCCGATCACGGCGTACTCCGGGTCCAGGCCGTTCGAGAAGAAGAAGGAGAGGTTGGGCGCGAACGCGTCGATGGCCATGCCGCGCGCCAGGTAGTACTCCACGAAGGTGAACCCGTTGGCCAGCGTGAACGCCAATTGCGTGATGGGGTTCGCCCCCGCCTCCGCGATGTGGTAGCCCGAAATGGAGACCGAGTAGAAGTTGCGCACCTCGTGGCGCGTGAAATAGTCCTGCACGTCGCCCATGGCCCGCAGCGAGAACTCCGTGCTGAAAATGCAGGTGTTCTGCGCCTGGTCTTCCTTCAAAATGTCCGCCTGCACCGTCCCCCGCAGCGCCGCGAGAGTGGCGGCGCGCGCCTCTTCGTGCTCCGCGTCGCTCACCAGGCGCCGGGTCTCCTCCCAGGTGGAGGGGAGCGCGCCCGCGCCGCTCCCGGCGGCCCCCCCCGCGCCGGCGCCGCCCGCCGGGGGCGTCCACGACACCAGCATCTCGGGCGCGGGCGCGCCGGTTCGCCACCAGCGTTCGGGGTAGAGTTCCCATCCGGCGGGGATCGGCAGCCGGCCGCTCTCGCGCAACCGCCGGCGCACCTGCTGGCGCACGGCGGCGTTCACGAAGAAGGCCAGGATGGTCGGCGCGGGGCCGTTGATGGTCATGGAGACCGAGGTGTTCGGCGCGGCCAGGTCGAAACCGGCGTAAAGTTTCTCAACGTCCTCCACGGTGCAGACGGAAACGCCGGCCTCGCCGATCTTGCCGAAGATGTCGGGGCGCTCGTCGGGGTCCTCGCCGTAGAGCGTGACGGAATCGAAGGCCGTGGAGAGCCGCTGGGCCTCGAAGCCCCTCGACAAATAGTGGAAGCGGCGGTTGGTGGCCTCGGGCGGCCCCTCGCCCGCGAACATGCGCGTCGGCTCTTCCTCCCGCCGCTTGAGCGGGAAGACCCCCGCGGTGAACGGGAAGCGGCCGGGCAGGTTCTCGCGCCGCAAGAACGAGAGTATCTCGCCCCAGTCGTCGAACTTGGGCAGCGCGACGCGGCGGATGCGGGAGCGCGACTGGCTTTCGCGCACCAGCGGGGCGCTCACTTCGCGATCCCGCACGCCGAAGGCCAGTTCGTCGCCGGCGTAGGCCGCGCGCGTGGCGGGCCACTCGTCGAACAGCGCCCGGCGCGCCTCCGGCGGCAAGGCCTGTTTCGCCTCGGCGGCGGCGCGCTCCACGGCCGCGCGGGCGCCGGCCTCCAGCAACGCTGAGGACGCCGCCCCGGCCAGATGCTGCGCCTCACGAGCGGCAGCCGCGATCTCCCGGGTGCGCCGGTGGTAGGCTCGCAGGGCGGCCGACACTTCCGACAGATAGCGCAGCCGGGAGGAGGGGAGGAGGGTCTGGCGCTGTTTCTCGAAGTCGATGGTCCGGCGCGCGACGCGCGTGGGGAACGAAACGCCGCATTTCGCGCGCAGGCGGTCGAGCAGCGCCAGGTAGAGGTTGTCGACCCCGGGGTCGGCGAAGCGCGAGGCGATGGTGGGGTAGACCGGCATCTCGTCCGGCTTCCGGGCGAACTCCGCGCGGCTGCGCTGGAGGGCCTTGCGCACGTCGCGCAGGGCGTCGAGCGAGCCGTGGCGCTCGAACTTGTTGATGGCCACCAGGTCGGCGTAGTCCAGCATGCCGATCTTCTCAAGTTGCGTCGCCGCGCCGTAGTCCGCCGTCATGACGTACAGCGCGACGTCGCACACCTCCGTCACCGCCGTGTCGGCCTGGCCGATGCCGGGGGTCTCGACGATGACCAGATCGAACCCCGCCGCCCGCGCCACCCGCAGCGCCGGGCCGAGCAGCGCCGCCAGGCTCTGCCCGCCCTCGCGCGCGGCGAAACTGCGCATGAACATCCGCTCCCGCATGAGGCCGTTCATCCGGATGCGGTCGCCCAGCAGCGCGCCGCCCGTCGCGCGCTTGGCCGGGTCCACCGTGAGCAACGCCACCGCCACCCGCGGGTCGTCGAGCGCCAGCCGCACGAGCAACTCGTCCACCAGCGACGACTTCCCCGCCCCGCCCGTCCCCGTCACGCCCACCACCGGACAACGCCGCTCCGGCGGCAAGGAAAGCGCCGCGTCGCCGGAAGCAGCCGAACGCTCCGTGAAGGTGATGACCCGCGCCAGGTCGGCCCACCGATCGGGCGCCAGGCGCGCCGGTTCACCGTTCAACTCCGTCACCGTCGGGAAGTCGCAGGCGCGCAGCATCTCATCGATCATGCCCTCCAGGCCCAGCGCGCGGCCCTCGTCGGGAGAGAAGATGCGCGCCGCCCCCTCCTCCCGCAGCGCCCGGATCTCAGGCGGAACGATGACGCCGCCGCCCCCGCCGAACACCTTGGCCTTCGGGGCGCCGAGATCGTCCAACCGCCGGCGCAGGTAGCGGAAGTACTCCATGTGGCCGCCCTGGTAGGACGAAACGGCCACCCCCTGCGCGTCCTCCTGCACCGCCGCCGCCGCCACTTCGGCCACGGAGCGGTTGTGGCCCAGGTGGATCACCTCCGCCCCGGCCCGCTGCAACAGGCGCCGGATGATGTTGATGCTGGCGTCGTGGCCGTCGAAGAGCGACGCGGCCGTGACGAACCGCACGCGATGGGTGGGGCGATAGAGCGCCATGAGCGAGACCGTTCCCCCAAGAGGCGACCGCTTCGCCGCGATTGTACCGCGTGCGAGAACCGGCGCGAACGATACTCCCGAACGTGAGAAAATGCCTCGTTCGGCTGGACGGAACGCGCGTCGCCGGCGGGCCGGAACAAGCGCCGGTGAAGAAGGGCGCCCGATCAGGCGTTCGAGGGGTAGGATGTCAAGCGAGCGCGATGCCGCTTCGGCAGGCTCGCGGCCGGGCATCGCCCGAATGGTCTTCTGAAAGAGGCTCAACGATGGTCACAGAGCAAGCCGGGAAAGCGTGCCAGCCGCCGCGCGGGGTTTCCTTTTCGCTGGCGGGGCGGGTGGCGGTCGTCACCGGGGCGTCGCGGGGGATCGGCAAGTCGATCGCGGCGGCGTTCGCCGGCGCCGGCGCGCGGGTGGTGCTGGTGTCGCGCAAGATTGAGGGGCTGGCCGAGACCGCGAAGGAGATTGGCGAGGGCGCCACGCCCTTCGCCTGCCACATGGGGCGCGCCGATCAGATCGACGCGCTGTTCAGCCACGCTCGCGCCGAGTTCGGCGGGCTGGACATTCTGGTGAACAACGCCGCCACCAACCCCCACTTCGGCCCCGTGCTGACGGCCGACGCCTCGCATTTCGACAAGACGTTCGAGGTGAACGTGAAAGGCCCCTTTCTCGCGGCCCGCGCCGCCGCGCCCTTGCTGCAAGAGCGCGGGGGCGGCGTGATCATCAACGTGGCCAGCATCGTGGGCTTCACGCCGGGCCTGATGATGGGGGTCTACTCCGTGAGCAAGGCCGCCCTGATCATGCTCACCCTTGTGCTGGCGCAGGAACTGGCGCCGGCCAACGTGCGGGTGAACGCCATCGCCCCCGGCTTCGTGAAAACCGCCTTCTCCCGCGCCCTGTGGGAGAACGACGCCATCCATCAGGAAATCCTCAAGACGGTGCCCATGGGCCGCATGGCTGAGCCGGACGAGATCGCGGGCGCGGCGCTGTTCCTGGCCTCCGACGCCGCCCGGTACGTCACGGGCGAGACCATCGTCGTCGATGGGGGGAAATTGATTGGATGACAAGCGCGGCGCGGGCGGCGGCGCGGCTTTGCCGCGGGTTTGCTACGAGAGCGGCGCGAGGTTGGCCGCCACGTCGGTCTCGTACGCCTTCCAGGCGGGCAGCAGGCCGGCGAGCGCGCCGAGCATCGCCAGCGCGCCAAATAGCCCGGCGAGCAGACCGGGGGCCGCGGCCACGCTGTTCCAGACGTCGATCCGCACGTAGTACTCCCGCATCAGCCAGGCGTCGGCGGCCAGCGAGAGCAGGGCGGCGGCGGCGAGGCCGCACAGGCCGCCGCCGAGCGTGATGGCCAGCGACTCCAGCAGGATGGGCGCCGCCACCTGGGCGCGGGAAGCGCCCACCGCCCGCATGATCGCCAGGTCGCGCCGGCGCTCGCTGAGAGAGTTGTACAAGGCGATGGTGATCGACGCCCCCGCCACCGCCACCACGATCGCGGCGATGGCTGAGAGCAGCCAGTTCACCTGCCGCAGCACGCCGAAGATGCGCTCCATTTCGTTCAGCGGCGTCACGGCCTGGGCGAAGGGGGTGTCGTTCACCTCCTTGCGCAACATGGCGGCGCTCAGGGCGCGCTTCTCATCGCGCACCTTCAGGATCACGGCCGACACCTCCTTGTCCGTGTACCACGCCATCTCCGGCGGCAGCGCCAGGTCGGCCGTCCGCGCGTAGACGCGGCGCTCGATTCGATCCTGCTCGTCGTAGAGCGAGGCCAGCGCCGCGCCCGGCTCGAAGGCCCGCACGCCCGGTCGCTCGTTCAACATGGCCAGCAGCGACTCCCGCGCGGTGACCGCGCCGGCCGCGCGCGCCGCGTCAGCCGGAACGGGCGTGGTGGTCGCCTTCACCAGAATGGCGGAGATCGGCCGATCCGCCGGCAGCCCGCGATCCGCGGACGAGAAGGCGGCGCGCTCCAGCGCCGACAACCTGTCCACCGTGCGCCCCGCCGCCTCGGTCGGGCTGACGGCGCGCCCCTGGCCGGAGGAGTTGATGAGCGCCATGATCCGCCCCGTGGCCTGCGGACTGGGCACCCGCACCAGCACGGCGGTGAGGGCGCGCTCCTCGGCGGGCAACGGCGTGCCGTCGTCGCGCGGGAGCGAGAACTGCGACTCCAGCGAGATAAAGACGCAGCCCTCGTCGGGGGTCTTTACCGGCTCCAACACGCCCACCACGGTGAACGGGAACTGGATGAGGTCCGCCCGTTCTCCAGCCACGCCGGGCGTGAGAACGATTTGGGCGCCGGTCGCCACGCCCGCGCGCCGGGCGACTTCCGCGCCCAGCACGGCCTCCCGCCGGCCCGGGGTCCAGGCGAAGGCGGCGCCGGCGGGGGTCACGCTGAGCGTCACGGGGCGGCGTTCCTTCAACGTGACGGGGAAGGTGGTGAGATACTCGGCCGTGGTGGCCACCACCGGGAAGCCGCGGAAGCGGTTGTTGATCTCCAGCGGCACGGCGGCGGCCACCTCTTTGAACCCACGGATTTGCTCGTAGAAGGCGTAGGAGACGCGGTCTTCGACTTTCAGGCGCAGCGAGCGGAAGACGGCCCGCGCCAGCACCAGGCCTTCGGACTCGCCGGGCGCGCCGACCACCAGGTTGTACCCCACCGTGAAGGGGGCCAGGCGGGCGTAGAGATCTCTCTTGTAGTCGGCCACCCGGTTCATGTCGGGCAGGAGCGTGGGCGGGCTGAACAGTTCGTCGAGGTAGGGCAGGGCGTGATAGTCGGCCAGGTGCATGAAGGCGCAGTCGTCCCAGGGGGTGTTGGTGGGCGCCAGCAACCCGCCCACGCGGAACATGCTGTCGTCGCCGAACTGGCGCCCGCGGCCCGCCTGCCCCTCCCAGAGCACGGCCTGGTCGCCCTTCGAAAGGCCGAGGCGCCGCGCCGCCGCGGAGCCGAGGAAGAGGTGCTTGGGCGAGACGAACTCCGCCGGTCGCGGCGCGCCGTCGGCGTCCCGCTCGTCAAGGTTCAGGCCGTAGTGGGCGCTGGAGAGCGTGACGCTGTAAGGGAAACTGGTGAGGAACGAGGGGTGCACCGCGGCCACCGGCACGCTCTGGCCGTTGGCCTCGACGCGCAAGGTGAGCGCCACGGGCATCAACGCGCGCACCCGCTCGTCGCGCCGCAACTCGTGGTAGAGCGAGTAGGGGATCGACGGCAACTCCGGCCCCTCCTGGTAGATCAGGCGCAGCAGCGCGTCCAGCGGGCGAACCTCCTTCGCGGCCACCACCAGGTCGAACCCGCCGCCCAGCCGGGCGAACCGTTCTTCCAACCGGTCGGCGCGGGTGCGGACGCGCCGGTTGTGGCCGGCCATGCCGTACTGCGTCTGGAAGGTGGTGTAGACCACGCGGTCGATGGCCGTGCCGGTCGGCGCCAGGACCCCCACCACCCGCCAGGGATGTTCGGCGTGCAGGTGTCCGCCGGAAAGGACGCCGTGGGTGACCACGATCTCGTCGCCGCGCGACAACCCCACGCGGCGGGCCACCTCCGCGCCGAGCACGGCCTCGAACTCCCGCTCGCAGGCGCGGTCTTTGGCGGGGTCCGCGAACCGGAGGCGGCGGTCCTCTTCCTCGCCGTACCGGAAGACCGTGAAGAACTCCGGCTCCGTCGCCACGCAGCGGAAGCCGTAGTAGTTGTCGCCCACCGCGTAGGGCACGGCCCATTCCACCTTGGGATCGTGCTTCAATTGCCAGTAGTAGGCGTAGGGGATGGTGCCGGGAGACTGGTCAAGATGAAATACCGTGTTCAACACCAGTTGCGTCGCCGATCCCTTCGCCCCCACCACCACCTGGTAGCCCGCGGTGCCGGCGCGGAGCGACTTCTGCGCCTCTTCGCGGATGACGTGAATGGCCACGATGAGCGCCACCCCCAGCGCCACCGACGCCGAGGTGAGCGCCGTGGCCAGGAGCCGCTGCCGCAGGTTCTTGCGGACGATGGTGAGCAGCGTCATGGCGGCTTTAGAACCTATTTCAGGAGGTCATTCGGTCGGCGGACGGCTGCGATGGCCAGGAACATCGTCGCGGCGAAACGTCGTATTAATCTCCGTAATACTGCCGTTTCGCCGCTCCTCGTTCCCGGCCCTCTCGCTCGCCCGCCGCCTACGAAGCACCTACTGAAATAGGTTCTTCGTCCCGGGCGGCGCCCCACAACCGGTCGCGGCCGACGACCGGCGGCTGCCACGCGCCCGGCTCAATAGGCCTTGGAGAAAAGCACCCGTTCGCTGGCGGGCCGGCCGCTCTTGACGCAGGGGCCGTCGTCGCGGGGGTTGTCGAACGGCACGCAACGGATGGTGGCCTTGGTCTCTTCCTTGATCTGGGCCTCCACCATCGGGTCGCCGCACCAGCGCGCCATCACGAAGGCGCTGTTCTCGTCGCGGAAGGCGTCGGCGAAGTCGCTCCACGTCTCCACCCGCACGGTGTTGGCGTCGCGGAAGGCGCGGGCGCGATCGAACAGCCCCCGCTGCATCTCCTCCAGGGCGCGGGCCACCGTCTCCTCCAAGGCGGCCTGCGGGTGGAACGACTTCTCGCCGGTGTCGCGCCGGACGAGGACGAACTGGTTCTCTTTCAGGTCGCGCGGGCCAATCTCGATCCGCAGCGGAACGCCCCGCTTCTCCCACCAGAAGAAGCGCGCCCCGGCCGAGAGCGTGTCGCGGTCGTCCACCTTTGCAGCCGTCCCGCGCGCCGCGAGGCGCTGGCGGAACTCCTGGGCCTTTTCGCGCACGGCGGCGGCCTCCTGTTCTTTGCGGAAGAGGGGCAGGATTACGGCTTGGACCGGGGCCAGGTTGGGCGGGAGCACCAGCCCCCGGTCGTCGCCATGCGCCATGACCAGCGCGCCGATGAGGCGGGTGGAGACGCCCCACGAAGTCTGGTGGACGTAGGTGAGTTTGCCCCCCTCGGACTGGTACTGGGTGCCGAAGGCGCGCGCGAAGTTGTCGCCGAGATTGTGGGAGGTGCCGGCCTGCAGGGCGCGCTTGTCCTGCATCATCGCTTCCATGGTATAGGTGTTCACCGCGCCGGCGAACCGTTCCGAGGCCGTCTTCACGCCGGTGATCACGGGAATGGCCATCCACTCTTCGACGAAGCGGCGATAGACGCGCAGCATGAGCAGAGCGCGCTCCTGGGCCTCGTCGGGCGTGGCGTGGGCGGTGTGGCCCTCCTGCCAGAGGAACTCGGTGGTGCGCAGGAAGAGGCGGGTGCGCATCTCCCACCGCACCACGTTGCACCACTGGTTGATGAGCAGCGGCAGGTCGCGGTGGCTCTGAACCCACTTGGCGAAGGTGGCGTTGATGATGGTTTCCGAAGTCGGCCGCACCACCAGCGGCTCTTCCAGGAGGCTTTCGGGGTCGGGCGCCAGTTTGCCGTCAACGGCCTTGAGGCGGTGGTGGGTCACCACCGCGCACTCCTTGGCGAAACCCTCCACGTGCTCCGCCTCGCGGGAGAGGTAACTCATGGGGATGAACAGGGGGAAATAGGCGTTCTCGACGCCCGTTTCCTTGAACATCCCGTCCATCACGCGCTGGATGTTCTCCCACAGGGCGAAGCCGTAGGGGCGGATGACCATGCAGCCGCGCACGTCGGAGGTCTCGGCCAAGCCGGCCTGGGAGACGACGTCCTGGTACCAGCGCGCGTAATCCACAGCGCGCGGCGTGATCTGCTGCTCGCTGCCCTTGTTCGCTGCCATGCGCGGCGGTGGGGATCGAATCGCCGGTGGGTTCGACCGTTCCCGGCGGGGTTCAGGACCGCCCCTCGATCACTTCGCGGATGGGGCCGACCAGTTCCACGATGCGCTCCCGCATCTGCTCCATCGAGATGGGCTTGGGCATGAAATCGTCGGCCCCGGCCTCGGAGATGGCGTCGATGGCCGCCTGGTCGTTGGAGGCGGAGATGGCGATGATCTTGATGCGCGACCGCGACTCGTCCGCCCGGATTTTCTTGCACACCTCGATGCCGTTGATGTCGGGCAGGTTGATGTCGAGCAGCACCACGTCCGGCGCGAAGTCGCGAATGGCGAAGCCCACCTCGTACCCGGTGGAGGCGATGGCCGTGCGATACCCGAACCCCTTGAGCGCCCGCGTGATCACCGAAATCACCAGATCGTCGTCGTCCACCACCAGCACCTTGTCGCCGTTGGTCACGGTGGGGAACAACTCGAAGTTGATGGGCAGGTTGCGCGAGGCCGCGAACTCCACCAGGTCTTTCCGTGCGATCCGGGAGTGGCCGCCCGGCGTCTTCGATGCCGGGAGTTTCGCGTTCCGAATGGCCAGAATAATGGTGTTCCGGTGCAGATTCACCATCTCCGCCACTTCGCTGGTCGAGTAGTACTCTTTCAGGTTCTTCATGGCCTCGATTGTCGCTGGTCAGTGGCTGCCCACTATCCGACTTCCCCGCCCCGCCACCTTGGCTGCCCGGACGCCACCCCACGCGGCGCCAGTCACGGGAAAGTCACAAACCCGATCAAACGAACATCTACTTATGTGAGTTTCAGGCATAACCCTTTCAGTGTCTAGGTTTTTTTCGGAATTTGCACAGTAGTTTTTCGGGACCGGGGCCAGTTGCCAGTTGCCAGTTGCCAGTTATCAGTCGTCCCCCGGCCACGGAACCCCGGCAATCCCCTTGTCACGGGGTGTTGAAGTGGAGAGAATACCTCCTCCCGTCGTAGTCGTTCATGTCTGCTGGTGGGTGATGGGCGTTTGTCGCGCCGGGGAACGGCAGCCAGGGAGCGCGGGCCGTCCGGGTCAACGAATCTGGGTTGGTGGTCGCCAACGAGAAGAGGGGTTCCAATGTCAACGCGCGGTTTCACCATCGCATCATTCGCCGTGGGGCTGGTCCTCGCGCCGGCGGCGGCGCGGGCGCTCGACGTGGGAGACGAGGCGCCGGAGATCGCCATCGCCCACTGGGCGAACGGCGCCGGGACTTCCGTGGCTGACGCGAAGAAAGAGAAGAAAGTGCTGGTCATCGAGTTCTGGGCGACCTGGTGCGGGCCGTGCCGGCAGTCCATTCCGCACATCTCGAAACTGTACGACGAACTCGGCGCCAAGGGGCTGAGCGTGGTGGGCGTGTCGCGGGAGGCGAAGGAGAAGGTGGCGGACTTCGTGAAGAAGGGGAACCCGAAGTTCTCCTACTTCGTGGGCGTCGACGACGGTGGGAAGACCCACGCCGCCTACATGGAGGGTGTGGCCGGTATTCCGCACGCGTTCGTCATCGACCAGAAGGGGGTGGTGGCCTGGCAGGGGCACCCCATGGGCGGCATGGAGGGCGTCGTCCGGCAGTTGCTCGCGGGCAAGTTCAACTCGGAAAACGCCAAAAAGATGGCGGCGCTCCGCGAGCGGTTGGACAACGCCAAGGAGAAGCAGGATATCGAAGGGGCGGAGAAGGCCGCCGACCTCATCCTGGCGCTTGACCCGACCGACGACGACGCGGCCAGCACGAAGATGACCATCCTCCGGCACATGAAGCAGGACCGTGAGGGCTACCTGAAGGCGTTCCGCGACCGGCTGAAGGCGCTCACCAACAACGACGACCCCGCCGCCAGCGCCGGGGCGGTGGCGGAGGCCGCGGGCAAGATGCTCGACGAAAGCGACCTGGCCTGGGTTGATCTCCCAGCCGCCGTCAACGCGGCCAAGAGCGCCGCGGACGCCGACAAGGGCAAAACGCCGGCCGTCTCCGCCGTGCTGGCGCGGGCGTACTACCGCTTGGGCCTGGTCGACAAGGCCATCGCGACGCAAAAGTCCGCGGTCAGCGCCGCCAAGGACGAAGAGCGCGCCGAGATGGAAGTGGTGCTCAAGTTCTACGAACAGGTGAAGGAAGAGGCCAGGAAACTCGGCTCCGCCCAGCCGGCGGTGACGCCCGGCGCGAGCGACGAAAAAGAGAAGCCCGCGGCCGCGCCGCCGGAGGCGCCGAAGGCCGGCCCCGCCAAGAAGTGACAGCCGGCGAGCGAGAAGAGGTCGTTTCCTTCCGCGTTCCCGACGGAACCGCCGAGGGGCGGCTGGACCGCGTTCTGGCCGCGCGCTTTCCGGACCGCACGCGATCGCAACTGCAGCGGCTGATCCGCGACGGGCGGGTGACGGTCGGCGGGCTTCCACCCACCAAGACGGGGCAGGTGGTGCGGGCGGGGGACGAGATTCGCGTCTCTTTCGCACCCGTCACCGTGCCCGCGACGGTCACGGCGGAGGAGATTCCGCTGCGCATCCTGTATGAGGATGAGCACCTGGCCGTCATCGACAAGCCGGCCGGAATGCTCACCCACCCGGCGCCGGGGCGGAGCAGCGGCACGCTGGTGAACGCCATTCTGTATTACTTTGAGGAGGTGTCGGACTACCACGACGACCAGGCGCGCCCCGGGATCGTGCACCGGCTGGACCGCGAGACTTCCGGCGTGCTGATCGTGGTGAAGAACGCCGCGGCGCACGCCGAGTTGGCGCGCCAGTTCCACGACCGGGAGGTGAAAAAAGAGTACCTGGCGGTGGTCGCCGGGGTCATCGTCGAAGAGAGCCGCGCGATTGACGCCCCCATCGGTCGGCACCCCTCTTACCGTGAGCGCGGCGCGGTCGATCCGGTCCGCGGCCGGCCGGCGCTCACCCGTTTCGAGGTCGTGGAACGGTTCGCCCACCACACGCTGCTGCGCGCCTTTCCCGAGAGCGGCCGGCGCCACCAGATTCGGCTGCACCTGGCCTGGTTGAAGCATCCCGTGGTGGGAGACCAGGTGTACGGGGGCCGGGCGGCCCGGCTCACCTTCGGCCACCTGGGCGTGACGGCCCCAGCCCGGCGCGATCTACCGGTGATCGCCCGCCACGCGCTGCACGCGCGGCGGATCGCGTTTCGCCACCCGATCAGCGGCACACCGCTGGCCTTCGAGGCGCAGGTTCCCGGCGATTTCGCCGCGCTCTTGGCCACGCTCCGCGAACTGACGTCCGGTTCCTGATCCCCGAGGGAAGTTGCCAGTTGCCAGTTGTCAGTTGTCAGTAGTTTGGCCCCGGTTTTGCTACCACAGAAAAGAGGGCCGCGCGCGTGGCCGGTCGCGGCTGGCGGCTCGCGTGCGGGCGCTCAAGTCGTTCAGCGCCGGGGAGTTAGGCGGGGCGTCCGGCCCGCCGCTTCTGGCGGGAGTTGAGTGGCGGCAAGCCGGTTGCCGGTTGGCGTCAACTTGCCGACGGGAATGTGGCTGGTGAACGTCCGGCCCCGTTCCGCGGCGAGTCGGGCGGTTGGGCGGTTGGTGGTTGGTTGTAGGCTTGAAGGCTTCGTGGTAGGATGACTTTGGTTGCGCCATCGGTCAGCGTGAAGCGCAGGTGGCTGGCGGGTGTGCGCGCGACCTTCCTTCCCCCCTTTCGCCGGGTCAGTCGTCATTCGTTTGGAGACCCGTACATGCCATCGATGCGCGGGGGATGGGGTCGGGGGATCGCGTTCCTCCTGATCGGGCTGGTGTTCGCGGCCGCCGGGCCCGGTTGCAGCCGCGCGAACACGAAGGAGCGGAAGCCGGTGCTGGTCACCGGCACCGCCGTGTTCGACAAGCGGGTGCGCGGCACGAACAATTTCGTGACGGTGAACCCGGCGCTGGGGGTGTTGACGGGGGTGCGGGCCGCGCCGGCGCGTTTCGCCAAGGTGGAGGCGGTGGGCACGGAGTCGCCCTACCCGATCTACGGCTCCGGGATGACCGACTCTAGCGGGAACTTCTCGCTGAGCGTCGACAACAACAACCACGCGTACATCGTGCGGGTCTACACGCAGACGGCCAGGGCCAACCCCTTCCAGGTGGAGGTGGTGAACCCGGCGAACAACAACCTGCCCTACTACGTGCAGTCAGACCCGTACATCGAGGCCGCGTCGGGGCTTTTCCTGCGCGCGCCCATCAATCCGATCAACTGCCAGAGTCCGCCGCCGGCCTCGGGCCAGGCGGCGCTGACGCGCACCGCGCCGGCGTTCAACGTGTTCGACCAGTTCGCGGAGGGGGCGAACTTCCTGTTGAGTTCGGTGGCCACCATCGCCCCCAAGGTCCGCGGCATCTGGCTGGACGGCCGCAAGCCCTCCGCCGCGCCGGTCACCTCCTACACGGGTTTCCGCACCAACAAGGGGCTGGGCGCCATCCTCTACGACAACGTCAACTACCGGGTGCGCAGCAACGGCGACGGCACGTTCACGCTCTCCCAGGGAGACGTCGTGCTCTACACCGACGTGGCGTTGCAGGAGATCGTCGGGGAGATCGACGTCGCCGGCGACGAGACCACCGACCCCGACCATTACGACGATCACGTGCTGCTGGAGGCCTACTGGCGGTTCATCCAGCACATCTTCTGCCGCGACGACGCCCAGCAGCCGGAGGTGAAGTCGGACTTCACGGTGAACGAACAGCTGGACCTGCGCGTGGCCTTCTCGCAGGGGTTCGCGAAGTTCTTCGCCTGCGCGGTGCTGCGCGACTCCATCTATCTCGACACCCGCGCCATTTCCGGTTGCGACCCCAACGCCACCGCCCAGCCGACGAGTTCCATCGACGTGGAGCGTCAGGACACGATGGTTCCGTTGTTGCGGATGATGGCGAACTACCCGATTTTCGACCAGGCGTCGGGCCAGTTGGTGCAGGTCGACCTGGCTGACAACTCGCTGCGGGAGCCGCGGGCCGACGGCAGCACCACCTACGTGGGGTTGTCGCGCGGGTACCCCAACGGCAACCCGCCCATCGCGCAGGCCAACTACGGCTCGCAGACCACGCCGACGCCGGTGGCCGACATTTTCGCGGCCAACGGCACCGGGTACGGCAGCGAGTTGGCCATCGCCGCGATGCTCTTCGATCTCTTCGACTCGCCGGCCCAGAACCCGACCGACCGTCTGGACCAGGACGGCTCGCGGCGCAACCCGGTGAACGGCCTGCTCATCGACTCCTACAACCTCGGCTTCTCCCCTATCTGGCAGGTGATGACCACCTACATCAGCCAGCAGACCTTCGTCTACTTCGGCGACTTCATCGACGGCTGGTACGCCGCCGGCAACGTGGACACCAGCAAGAACGATTCCGTGGTGGCGTTCAACAACCTGCTGGCGAGCGTGGGCGTGTTCTACCGGGTGGCGAAGGCGCCGGGTGTGATCGGCGATCCGCAGTCGCCCGGCACGTCGCCCATCGACACCTACCCGTTCACCACGGCGCTCTATGGGGCGAGCGCCAACCCGCTGCGGGGAAACAACGTCATCAAGCCGCTTTCCGGCGCGGCCCAGATCACGCTCGCCACGCACGCCAGTTCCTCGGTCGACCCGTTCAACAGCGGCGCGGCCCTCACGCGGCGCACGTGGCGCAGTTCCAGCGCCTTCTACAGCGTGCTGATCCCCATGGCCGGGCGGCTGCGCATCGAACTCAAACTGAGCGATCCGGGCACGGGCGGGTCGGACCTGGACCTCTACCTGTACTCGCCGAACGGGAGCCTGTTGTCGTCGTCGATCGGCTCCACGAACCTGGAGGTGATCGACAACACCGTGCCCCTGGGGGTGGTCACGTTCGAGGTGCGCTCCTACCAGACCAACGGCGGCACGAGCACGTTCAACACCACCTCCCAGGCGTATGATCTTTTCGTGTTCCGGCCGTTCTAACGCGCGCCGAAGCGCACCACGGCGCTGGCGAACGCGGTGGCCAGCAGGATGGTCAGGTTGTCGTCCGGGTAGAACCGCCAGAACCAGCGGGTGAGGGCGTTGTCGAGCCGCCTTTGCACGGCGCGGGTGACGGGGCGCAGGGCGTCGACCACGTTCTTCGTGAAACTCTCGACCAGCGCGACCACCAGCGCGATGAACAGGATACGCCCCCAGACCAGCGGCTCTTCCATCAGGCGCGACACGCCGGCGATCGCCGCCGCGCCCACCAGCGTGAACACCAGCAGCCCGGCGGGCCGCGCCAGGCGAGCCCAGCGACCGGCGGCCGCGGGGGGAGCGCGGCCCTCGCCCGAGCCGCTCGCGCCCGCGCGTGGCGGCGCGCCCCGCTCCAGCAGGCGGCGCGCGACGGCCGCGGCCGGGTCGGCCACGCCGAGGATGACGATGGCCGACACCAGCACCACGTCGCTGGCCGAGATCGCCAGAAAGAACGTTCCCCACAGGTAATAGGACGAGGCGTTGTACCCCTGAATCTCCGTGTCCCGCAACCAACCGCCGAACCAGCGCCGGAAGGCCGCGTTGTTGCGCTCGCTGCGCAGGCGCACGATGTCGATCAGCGTCATCCACAGCGCGGCGTACCCGGAGATCAGCGCCGCCGGCAGCCGGGTGTCGGGCCGTCGCCAGAGGAAGAAGACGAGGAGAATGAGGGCGCACCCGGAGGCGTGCCACACCTTGCGTTTCCAGTTCCAGGAAACGGTGGCCGCGCCGGGCAGGCAGGAAGGAACCGTTAGCATGACGGCGCCGAAAGGTTTGTACCATGAACCGCCCGGCGGGAGAATCCCGTCGGCCAAAAAATGGACCCTTCCACGCTGATCTCCATCGCCGGCGCTCTCGTGCTGCTGGTCTGCTCCGGGTTCTTCTCCGGCACGGAGACCACCTTTTTTTCGCTTTCCCGCTTCGACCTGCGGGAACTGGCCAGGAGCGACCACGCGCGCGATCGCCTGGTGGTTCGCCTGATGGATCGGCCGCGGGCGCTGCTGGTGACGATCCTCCTGGGAAACACGGTGGCGAACGCCGGCTTCGCGTTGCTGACCGCCGGAATGATTGGGAACCTGCGCGGCGGGGCGGAGGCCGCGCTGGGGGGCGGCGGGGCGGCGCTCAGCGCTCTGATCGGGCTGGGGTTCGTGTTCATCATCATCGTGGTGGGCGAGGTGGCGCCCAAGACCATCGCCATCGCCTCCGCGCGCCGCATCGCCCCGCTCATCGCGCCGGTCGTCGCGCTGCTGGTCACGGCGGCGGCGCCCGTCCGGTTTCTGTTGGAGCCGCTGATTCGCCTCGTCGCCCGGCCGCCAAAGGCCGCGGCCGCGACGCTGGGCCGCGACGACCTCGAGATGCTGGTGACCGTCAGCGGCCGCGAAGGGGTGCTGGACAGCGACGAGCAGGACCTGATCCTGGAGATCCTGGAACTGGGCGTGATCCGCGCCCGGGACGTGATGGTCCCGCGGGTGGACCTCCTGGCGATGGACCGGCGGGAGCCGCCCAGCCGGCTGCGGGAGTTCGCGCGGGAGCGGCGCCTCTCCGACCTCTTGATCCACGACGGCGATCTGGACCGGATTCTCGGAGTGCTCGAAACCCGCGACCTCTTCGTCCAGCATGACGAACCCATCGGACGGCTGCTGCGGCCGGTGGTCTTCGTGCCCCAGTCGGCGACGCTGGAGAACGTCCTGCGCCAATTACGCGCCGCGGGCGGGACCGTGGCCGTGGTGCTGGACGAGTACTTCGCCACCGACGGGATCGTCACCCTGGAGCAGATCATCGAACAGATCGTGGGGGAGGTGACGGTGTCGGACGCTCCCCGGGAGCCGGCCGGGGACGTGACCGAGACCGCGCCCGGCGTTTTCGACCTGCCCGGCGATCTCTCGCTGTTCCAGTGGAACGACCGTTTCAGCCAGTTGATTCTGTCGACCGACTTCTCAACGGTGGCGGGCTACGTGCTCTCGGTGATCGGCCGCCTGCCGCGCGAGGGCGACAGCGTCACCCACGAGGGCGTGCGCCTCACCGTGACGCGCGTCGACCGCCGCCGCATCGCGCGGCTGCGAGCCGAGACCCCCGCGGCCCGGGCCCCGGAGCCGCTTCCGGTCGCCTTGGCGCGGCCGGGTGACGAGGGGCCGAGCGGAACGGGTTTCTGAAGGCGCCGCCCATGGTCTTCTCGCTCGAATTCGTGGCCTTCTGCCTCGCGGCCGTCGCCCTCGTGGCGGCGTCGGCCTTCTTCTCCGGCGTCGAGACCGGGCTGTACACGCTGAACAAACTGAAACTTCGCCACCAGCAGGGCCGGGGCGACCGCGACGCCGACCGCCTGCTGCGCCTGGTGCGGCAGGCGGAGACCTTCGTGGCCGTGGTGCTCATCGGCAACAACACCGTGAATTATCTCTTGCCGCTGGCGGTCCTGGCGGCGCTGCGGGCGCTCGCCGGCGACGGGGAGGCCGCCGGCCTGGCCGGCGCCACCATGGCCGTGGTCACGCCGCTTCTCCTGGTCTTCGGCGAGATGGTCCCGAAAGACTTCTTCCGCTCGCACGCCGAGCGCGTGATGTACCGTCTGGCCCCGCTGGCGTGGTGGCAGTTCCGGATGCTCCGCCCGGCGGCCCTGGCGGTGCAGGCGGCCGGTCGGACGATCTCGCGCCTCGCCGGGCGGGCGCCGGGCCGTCTGGACCCGGTGCTCACCCGCGGCCGCTTCGAGCGCACGGTGCAAGTCGGCCGCGAAGAGGGCATCCTCTCGGAGCACCAGAGCAGGATGATCATGCGGACGCTGCGCCTCTCCGCGCTCAAGAGCCGCGACATCCGCGTCCCGTGGCAGAAGGTGATGACCATTCCCGACGACGCCACCCGCGAAACCGCGCTGGCCATCATCGGCCGCGCGCCCCATACCCGCTACCCCTTGGTCGGCGGCCCCCAGCGCCGGGAAGTCACCGGCATGCTGGTCACCCAGGAGTTCCTCTTCGGCGCCGGCGCGCCCCGCGACCACGCCGCGCCACCCGTCGTCATCCACCCGGCGGCCAGCGCGCACGCGGCGCTCGATCTGCTCCGGAACCGCCGCGAACCGGTCGGCCTGCTTCTCGCCGGCTCCGGCGGGCCGGAGGGCATCATCACCGTGCGCGACATCCTCGCCGAGATCGTCGGCGAACTCAGCGATATCTGACCCGCCGCGCCCGCAGCGCCACGAGCGCCGCCACGAAAGCGGCCCACGGCAGCGCCCCGCCCGCGACGTCGCGCGCCGTGAACGGTGTGCCCGGGGCCGCGCAGCCGCCGCATCCCCCGCTGGAGGAGGAGCCGGCCACGACCACCACCGGCGCCGGCGCGACCTCGATGGTGGCGGTGGCCGCGATGGGCGCGCCGTTGATGAGAACGGAAACGTTCGCCGTCCCCGCCGTGCTTCCGGGCGCCACCGTCTGGGTGTAGCGGCCGGTGGCGGAATCGAACACCGGGTTGCCCTGCGTGGCGCCCACCGGGGTGACGGCGAAGGCCACCTGGAGGTTCTCATCAATAATCGGGAAGTTGTTGGCGTCGCGCGGGGCCACGGTGGCCGTGGCGGTTTCCAGCGTGCCCGCGGTGATCTTCGTCTTGTCCACCGTCAACTCCGTGGCGGCGGCATCGACCGGGCCGGTGGTGGAGATCACCAGTTCCTTCGTCACGCGCGTCGCGCCCACCATCGCGGCCAGGCGCTGCTGCCGCTGGTCGGTGGAAGAGGTGAACGTGGCCTGGAAGACGCCGGGGTTTTTCATGGCGGCCTGCGCGCCGGCGACGGCGGGGTCGGCGTCGGAAAGCGCGCCGAAGCCGGCGATCTCCTGCCCCCCCTGGGAATCGGTGAAGAAGAGGCGCACTTCGGGGTTGGAGAGGATGGGATCTCCGGAGGAGTTGCGCGGCTCCACCGTCAACGTGATCGACGAAGCCCCGTCGGCGGGAATGGAGGTGCGCGACGCCGTGAACGTCGTGCGGTTGGCGTCCGGCGCGAGCGCCGGGTCCAGCGTGAAGTCCACCGTGGCGGTGGCGGTCAGCGCCGCGCCGTCGATGGTCGCGCCGACCGTGGACCGCGCCGGCGCCGTGGTGGAGCGCAACGACTGCGTGACGGCCCCGGTGGTGGCGTTGAACGCCGGCGTTCCCACCAGCGTGCCCGCCGTGGCCGAGAAGACCACCAGCGGCTGCGGGTTGGGCTGGATGACCGGGTTGCCCAGCGCGTCCCGGGGCTGCACCGAGAGCACGGCGCTGGTGGCGCCGTCGGCGAAGACCGCGGCCGGCGCGGCGCTGATGGTGGACTGCGCCGCGGCGATCGGCCCCGTGAAGTAGACCGTGACCGGGGAGAGCGCCACGCCTTCGGCCGTGACCGTCACCGTGGCCGCCGTGGGGTTGGCGCCGGGCCGGAGGGTGGCGGTGTAGACGCCCGACCCCTCGGCGGTTTGTAACAGCGTGACGTTGGCGGCGCCGGTGTTGGGGCCGGAGGTGAGCGTGCCCGCGGTGGTGGTGGCCTTCACCGTGGCGGGGGCGGTGACGGCGTCGCCGAAACCGTTCTTGAGCGTCGCGGTGATCGTGGCGTCGGTCTGGCCCCCAGCCGCGACCGAGGTGGGCGCGGCCGTGACGGTCGAGGCCGTGGCGCTGACGCCCTGGCTGGCGGTAGGGTCCACGATCGAGAGAACGTAGAAGCCATCGGTCTTGCCGTTGAAGGCCGCGACTTTCAGGCGCAGGTCTTTGTTGGCATCGATGGTGTAGGGCGCGGTGAACGTGCCGATGCGCGGGTCGGTGTTGCTGCCGTCGAGGTTGAAGGCCGTGGAGTCGCGGTCGTCGCTGCCGGTGATGGGGGTCGAGAGGTTGGCGGCGTCGTACACCTTCAATTCCGCGTCCAGGCTGGAGCCGATGCCGAAGGCGTCGACGCTGATGACCACCTTGCGGGCGACGGTGGCCACGGGGATCTTGTACCAGTCAGCGTCCAACTGGGTCTCAATACGCGCCGCCGTGAACTCCCCGACGCTGACCGAGGTCGCGGTGTCGCCGCTGTTGTTGGGTTCGTTGGGGGTGCCGGTGAGATCGACGTCGAGGTTGATGTTGGCCACCTCGCCGCCGGCGGCGACGGTGAGCACCTGGGGCCGCCCGGGGGCGACGACGTTGTTGTAGAACTCGGCGACGAAACTGGACTGGATGCCGGAATAGAAGGCCTGCCCCAGGTGCGCCGGGTTCATCGGCCCGACGAAGGCGTAGTAAGCGCCGGCGGGGACGCCCTCCACCCGGTAATGGCCGCTCACGCTGGTGTGCGTGCCGACCACGGGCGACAGGGTGGTGGTGTCGATGAGCGTCACGAAGGCGCCGAAAACGCCCTGCGTGCCCTGGGAGCGCGTCACCCGGCCCGCCACCGCCCCAAACGTGGTGGCGAAGGCGGGTTCGGCGTAGGTGGAGCCGGCGATGGCTTGGTCGTCCGGTTCCAGCGTCCGGAGGTTGATGTAGCCGTTGTCGGAGGTGGCGTACATCGTGGCCAGCCCGATGAAGGTGTGGTCGAAGCCGATGAAGTGGCCGGCCTCGTGCGTCACGATGTTCTCAATGTCGGCCCGGCCCGGCGTTCCGCTGGGCGCGGGCGAGGAGCCGATGGCCCCGGAGGTGAACCAGACGAATTTTTCGTTCAACTCCATGTCGGCGTCGGAGATCGTTCCCTGCGTGTCGAACGTGGTGGTGGTGATGGCGAAGATGCCGGTGGGCAGCGTGTTCACCCAAATGATGAGGTTGGTGTTGTCGTTGCCGTCCGCCACCCGGCCGGTGGAGGCGCCCTTGTACCGGAAGGCGATCTTGGAGGCGGCCAGGTCTTCCCAGCGCTGGAAAGATGCCTGGACGGCCTGAAACTCGTCCGCCGGCGCGGCGTTGAGGTTGTCGACGGTGCCGGTGACGTCGATGAAGTAGTCGACCTTCCCCTCCACCACGTTCGGCTGGGGCGACACCAGGTTCCAGCGCGTGGCCACGCCGTCGGAGGTGCGAATGGGCACGTACCCGAACGCCGCGCCGGGCGCCACGAGCGCCAAGGCCAACGCCACCGCGGGCGCCGCCGCGCGGAACAGGGGCGCGAGCCGGCGGCGGACGACGGGGGAGCGGAGCATCATGCTCAATACCACCAATACCAGCCGCGGGTCAGGTACCAGGCCGCCGCTCCGATGCCCGCGAGCGCCACCACCACCACGGCCCACCAGAGCGCCGGGTAGCGCCCCGGACCACCGGCGCCCTCGTAGTTGTCGTGCCCGCAATGGGGGCAGGTGAGCGTGTCCTCCGAGAAGTAGCGCCCGCACTTGACGCAGGTGAGATTGTAACTGCGATAGGGCGCGGTGCGTTCCGGGGCGTTCAACTCCATGACGAAGAACCCTCCTCCCTCTGCCGAAGCCCGGAAGACCCGGGCACGGGCCACCGTGACCAGAGTATACCACCGCCCGGATCCATGTTGTCGCCCCGCCGACATGACGGGACCTGTTCCTGGACCTGGTGTATCTCCACCGCCCCGCGTGCCCTCACCTCGTCAGGCTGACGAAGTACTTCTCGCGACCACGTCTCCGCGTTCCCCGCGAATTCAGGGTGCTTGCGTTCGATATGCTCCCGCCGATCGCGCGCCAGTTCCACCTCGCCACGGAGCAACGGGCAAGCCAGCCTCACCGGCGGAGACATGGCGGGTTCAGAAGTTCGACCCGAGCGGATCGCGCAGCGGAAGCACGGTCGGCTTGCCGAAAAGAGCGGGGAGGGAGGCGTCGTGCACGTTGTCGCCGGCGAGGAGGTCGGCCGACTTGCCGACCACCACCACCGTGAACTGGTCGGGCCGGAGGTAGGCCGTGGCGACGCGCATCACGTCTTCCTTGGTGACGGCGGCGATCCTGTCGCGATAGGTGTCAAACCAGTCGCGCGGGCGGTGGTAATAGTCCAGGGCCGCGAAGGCGTCCATGGTGGCCTTGCGGGAGGGGAAGAACGAGGGGAAGCGCTCGATGAGCGCCGACTTCGCCGACTCCATTTCCTGGTCGGTCGCCGGCTCCGACTGGATGCGCCGCACCTCCTCCAGGATGATCTTCGCGGCATAGGCCACGGTCGCTGACTTCGACTGGAAGCCGATCTCCATCGTGCCCTCGTAGAAGTCGCCCGCGCCGACGCGGGAGTAGACGGAGTAGGCCAGCCCTTCGTCGGAGCGCACCCGGCTCATGATGCGCGAGGTGAACGACCCGCCGCCGAAGATGAAGTTCATCACCTGAACGGCGTGGTAGTCGGGGTTGTCGCGCTTGATGCCCGAGTGGCCGATGGCCACGTAGCCCTGGTTGGTTTCCTTCTCAATCAAATACAGCCCCGGCCGCCCCGGACCCGGCGGCGCCGGCAGGCGGGGCTTGACGGCGCCCTCGGCCGTCCACCCGGCCAGCAGGGCCTCGACGCGGGCCGCCATGTCCTTGGCGTCGAAGTCGCCGGAGATGGCCCAGATGGTGTTCCCAGGGGAGAACCATGCCTGATGGAAGGCCAGGAGACGTTCGCGCGTGATCGCCTCCACCGCCGGCTTGCGGACGTTCCACGACATGGGGTGGTCGGGGTGCGCCAGCGCCTCGAACTCCCGCGCCAAAACCTCCGGTGGCGAGTCGTTGCGCCGGCCCAGCCCCTCGATGGTCCGCGCCTTGTGCTTGCGCACCTCTTCGGCGTCGAAACGGGGATCGCGCAGCACCGCGCCCAGCATCTCAAGGCACAGCGGGGCGTCTTTCATGAGGCAGGAGAGCGAGACGGTCGCCTGGTCGTCGCCGATGGAGGTCGCCAACGAGGCCGCCGCGAAATCCAACTCTTCGTCCATCTGTTCACGCGACCACCGTCCGGCCCCGCCGCTGCGCAGGAGCGCGCCGACGGCTTCGGCCAGGCCGTGGCTCTCGCGCTCGTTGTGATAGAAGTTGCCCGCGCGAATCGTGACCGTGACGTCCAGCGTGGGAAGTTCGTGGTCTTCCGCGACGTACAAGACCGCGCCGCTCTTCAGTTTCACCCGGAACTCCCCCGGCTTGGGCGGCGTGAACTTCAGCGGAGGGAAAGTCAGTTTCGACGGGTGCGGCGCGATGTCGCCCCCGCGGCGATCCACCCCGCGGGAGGCGCCGCCCGCGGCCGCGTCCGCCCCCTCGCCCGCTCCGACGCCGCGGGGCGCCTCCGGCCCGCCCGCGCGCCGGCCGAAGAGGCGATCGAAGATGCTGGGCGGCTTCGGCCTTTCCGGGGCGACGCCCGGTTTCGCCGGGGAAGGCGCCGGCTGGGGCGCGCCCGCGCCCCCGCGCTCGGCCGGGGCGGAGGCGGGCGGCGCGTCGCCCGTCTTGGCGCCGCCGGACTCCCCGGCGCGAAGAAGGGCGGGAGCGAACGCGAGGGCGGCGATCAGCGGAAGGAGGGCGAATGGGAAAGAACGCATGGAAGCCTCACACGTTGGCACGGGTGACGCGATTCGGATCGCGGACGCCGGCGAAACCACGGATCCTCGGCGCGAGCGCGACGATCTCACCAGGTATCTCTCCCTTGGTCAGCCCCCTTGCCAGAACAAGGTTGGAGGGCGCCGGCAGATTCCGGCTCTGTGCCCACTGCCTGATACCGGGCAGCACCGTCTCCTTCGCATCGGCGAGGGCGAGCCGTTCCGACGGCCAGCGCTGGTCCAGGTAGGCACGGGCTTTCTCGGAACAGGTGACCGGGTCCCAAGTCTGGTTCAACGACCGGCCGTGGTCGTAAAACGCCTTCACGAGACGATCCTGGGCTGGACCGCGGCAGGACTCCAGGAGCGAGGCGAATTCCTCGGCGAGTTCGGTCGCCGCCGGAGGGGACGGGTCGGGCCCCAGGATCGCGCGGCAAAGGGCTGACTCCGCGAGCAGATAGTTCTCCATCTCGTTGCGCTCCCAGACATGCCACTCGATCCCCTCGACCGGCAGCCCGGCGAGCAGGGTGGCGCGATCCGGGTGGTAGTCGCGGTCCGCCAGCACGAAAAGCCGCAGGTCGTCGCGGTCACTTTCCATTGCCTGGCGCAAGTACCGCCTGATGGTCGTCATGTCCTGGCGGCAAGGATTGGTCTTCGCGCGGCAGACGGCCAGTCGTCCCGCCGCCTGCACCCACGTCGATTCCCCGAGAAGGGTGGCACAGAGGGCGCCGAGAATGCGCCAGTCGGACTCGTCCTCCACCACCAGCACCCGCCCGAACGCCCGCGCCCGTGAGATCGCGAGGTGATCCATGGAGCCAAGACGCTCAAGAAGGTCCAACACGTCGGGCGTCACGGCGAGCCGCGCCGGCGCCCCTCCATCGAGGGTGATCACGCTTGCAGGCTCAAGGTCCGAGATGAGATCCCGCGAGTGGGTGGCGATCAGCACTTGCCGCCCGTCCTGGTTCAGCCGGCCAAACTCGCTCACCAGGGCGCGCTGAAGGAGACCGTGAAGGTGCACGTCCGGCTCGTCGAGAAGAATCGTCGTCGGCTGGCGAAGCGCGATGAAACCGAAGAGATAGAGGAACTGCTGGAAACCGCTGCCCGCGGACGCGAGATCGAATTCGCGCGGCCGGCCGTGTTCGCGGTAGGTCACCGAAATGTACCGATCGTTTCCCTCGTCAAACACGATGGAGACTCCCTCCATATCGGGGAAAGCGCGTTGCAGCACGCCGTTCAGATCGTCAACGCGACCGGCCTGGCGCAGGTCCAGGAGCAGGTTCCGGATGATCCCGCTGACGTTGCCCCGCGCGAGTTCACCCGAGATCACCGCGGGGGTCCTTCGCTCCTCGCGCACGGCGAACGTCGAGAACACCGGCAGATAGGACACCCGGATGTCTCGCAGGCTTGCCAGCCCACCCGGCACGTTCTCCGCCTCCACGGCGACCGAGAACCTGTTATGGTTGAGTTTCACGCGGGCGGTTACCCGCTGGGCGCCGGCGAGCGTGACCGCGATCCTGATGGACTTGCTCTCGCCCGCACGCCGATCCGTCCACAGGTCCAGGGGATCAGCGACCGGCAGAACGTGAAACTCGTCCGGGGCGATGGACCTTGACTTCAGTTCGACGTCACCGTTCTTCACGCTCAGACAGTGGTGCAGGCAGAAGTCGAACAGCGCGAGCGCCTGGAGAATAGAGGTCTTCCCGGAGTTGTTCGGCCCCACCAGGCAATCCAGGTCCGACAACCGGAGATCGAGATCGCGGAACCGCTTGAAGTTCGCGAGATGGAGGTCGCTGATGCGCATCGCGACTGGCCCTTGCCACTTCTACTTCTTCGCCTCGGCGGCCTTGTCCTTCTTGGTCACGATCCCCACCAGGCAGTTGTCGCGCGTGAAGTAGTGTCGCGCCACCCGCTGCACGTCCGCCCCGGCCACGGCTCGCACCTGGCGGGGCAACTCGTTGAGGTACTGCCACTTGTAGACCACCTCGCTCCAGCCCAGTTGCGCCGTGAGCCCCTGGTTGGAGCGCAACCCGCGGATGAACATGGCCTCGTTCTGGTTCTTCACCTTCTGGAGATCGCGGTCGGTGGGGGGGGCGTTCTTCATCTCCTCAAGAATGGTCCAGACCTCCTTCTCCACGTCCTCGGGCGCGATGTCGCCCTTCACCGTGGCGCCAACCTCGAACGCCTGCGGGAAGCGCGAGGGGCGCCCCGCCACGGCGCTGACCGACAGCGCCATTTCTTTCCCCTCCACCAGCGCCTTCCGCAACCGGCCGGTCTTGCCGGAGAGAAGGTCGCCCAGGAGTATCAGCGGCGGAAGGTCTTTGTGCCCGGCCGCCGGGGTGTGGAACTTGAAGTCCACGCGGGGCTGGGTCTCGGCCTGGTGATAGAAGCGTTTGTGCCCCTTCTGGGTCGGCTCCACGGTGGGCACGGCGGGGGGTGGTTTCCGGCCGCGGGGGATGCCGCCGAAGTGTTTGGCGGCCAGGGCGAAGACCTGCTCGGCGTCCACGTCGCCGACGATGACGGCCACGGCGTTGTTGGGCGCGTAATGGATGGCGAAGTACTCTTCCGCGTCCTGGCGGGTGATGGCGTCGAGGTCGCTCATCCAGCCGAGGACTGGCCAGGAGTAGGGGTGGGCGTCGAAAAAGATGGCGTCCATGGACTCGTTGTAGAAGCCCAGCGGGCGGTTCTCGGTCAGGCGGCGCTCTTCCTTCACCACGTCGCGCTCGGAGTAGAACTCGCGGAAGACGGCGTTGGCCATGCGGTCGGACTCCAACCACATGAACAACTCGACCTTGTTGGCCGGCAGCGTGACGATGTAGACGGTGGTGTCCTGGGAGGTGAAGGCGTTCAACGCGGTGCCGCCGTGCCGAAGGTAGGTCTCCCAGAGTTCGTCTTTGACGATGTTGGCCTTTTCCTGCTCGCGGAGGGCGTTCCACTCTTTCTCGAGGTCGTGAACGGCGCCCATTTTCCCCCAGGCCGGGCTGTTCCTGACTTCTTCGAGTCGCGCCTCGGCCTTCTGGAGCTCCTGCTCGCCGCGGGCCAGTTGCGCGCGGGCCAGGCCCATCATTTCCGGCGGGATCTTCTGGCCCCGGAACACCCCGGTCTCCACCCCCTTGCGGCCGTCCTCCACGGCGCGGCGCAAGGCGTTGGCGGTCTGCGTGGCCTGCTCGATCACGGCGCGGTCTTCCGCCGGGATCCTGGCGCGCTCCTCGGCCAGGCGGAGGTAGAGCGCGTCCATGTCGGCCATGATCTTCCTGTCAGCCACCGGGTCTTTGACGCCCACGATCCGGGTGCCCTTGAACATGAGATGCTCGAAGAGGTGCGACAGCCCGGTGATGCCCGGACGCTCGTTCACCGAACCCACCTTGTAGAAAAGCCAGCAGGTGGCGGAGGGCTCCGCGCGGCGCTCCAGCACCAGCACCTTCAGGCCGTTGTCGAGGACCTTCTCCTTCGGGCGGACCTCGAACTCCGCGGCGCCCGCGCTGGTAAGCCACGGGCCGAGAGCGACGAGCGCGAGCGGCGCGATCAGGCCGACAACGCGGTACAGGCCGGAAATAGACATCAGCGGCTCCCCCGGTTCAGTTCGAGAACGCCAGCCGCGCGGCTCGGCGCGGCTTGGCGTGGAAGGCGGAGATTATACCAGCACGGGTGTTCCACAAAAGCGGCGCGCGGGAACACCGGCGCACACCGGCGGGATCGGTCGGATCGGACGGATCCGTCGGATCGGCCGCCCATCCCCGACCCCTGACCCCCGTTCTCCGACCCCGTCACCACGGCGCCGCGCCGGGCG